>JANXXA010000388.1 GCA_025350885.1 Phenylobacterium sp. | reverse complement strand
GAAGTCGTCGCCGGAGTTCAGCGAACAGGCCGAATAGTCGAAGTTCGACGCCAGCACCGGGTTGATGTTCACGTGGGTTGCGTAGGCAGTGATATTGCCCTTGCCGTCCGGCGCGTTGACGCCGAGCACGAGGCTCACCTGGTCGCCCTCGCCACCCTTGAAATTACCGGGGACGATGAAGTTGTCCGGCACCGCGGCGCGGCTGCGGGCGTCGCGGATCACCGCCTGCACCCCGTTCGGATTCTGCTGGCTGTGCTGGTAGAACGAATACTGGGCGTCGAGCTGAACGCCCTCGAAATCGTGCTTCATGATGAAGTTGACGACCCCGGCCACGGCGTCCGCGCCGTAGACCGCAGAAGCGCCGCCGGTAAGCACATCGACCCGCTCGACCAGGGCCGTGGGGATGAAATTCAGGTCGGCGGAGACGGCGCCGATGCCTGAGGTCGGATTGCCGGCCTGCAGCCGTCGACCATCGATCAGCACCAGCGTGCGGGCCGCGCCCAGGCCACGCAGGTTGACCGTGGCGGTGCCATCCGAGGCGTTGGAGACATTGGAGGTCTGCACGGCGAATGACTGCGGCAGGGAATTGATCAGGTCCTCCATCCGGGTGACGCCCTGAGCCTTGATGTCGGCGGCGGTGACGCTGGTCACCGGCGCGACGCTGGTCAGATTTGGTGTCGGGATGCGGGTGCCGGTCACGACGATTTCGGAGACTTCGCCGCTGGCGGCCGCCGCCGCAGCCGCCGAAGCCTGGGTGGCGGACAGGCCCAGAAAGGCCATACCGCAGATCATCGATGACGCCAGCAGGCGCTCCCGGGTGGAATTCGATTGCAAATTCAGGTCCTCCACCAGCGCGGTTCAGATCAATGACCTGCCGCGAAAAGCCATGCCCCGCATCCCAGTCGCGAGATCGAGGCGGCATCGTTACTTTTCCAGCGAAGAGATCGTCAACACAATCATTCAATAAAATCCGCAATGTCCAATAATTGTCTCGATTTTAGCACACCATAAAATGTAGTTGTTAAGTATTATTCTTCACGTTGTTTTCGCTATTACATAGTCACATCTGACTATACATATTGGGCTGGGCCCGCCACGTGAGTCTGGAAAGCCCGGCCAGCCTGCACGACATGTGGGGCCTGTGCGGCGGAGGTTGTCGCCGTGCGGCCGCGCGGGTCAGTGAGGCCGAATGAGCAGGCCGAGGCGGAGGATGTCGTCCAGGCGGTCACGCAGACGTTTTCCCTCATCGGTCAGGTGCAGGAGGTGGCTGCGGCCGTCGCTGGGATGCAGATAGGCCTCGACCAGGCCAAGCGCGGGGGCTCTTGACCAGGGCGATTCCGCCGGACCAAGACTCCGCAGGCTTCGCGAGGCGACCGACTGCGACAACTCGGCCACGAAAGCCAGTTCCTGCACGCTCAGGCCTTCATTCTCGCACGTGTAGAGGAATGCCATGATCTCGTTGACGCTGATACGGGCGCTCAACATCCGGAAGACGCGCAGCACCTCCAGTATGCCGTCACGCCGACGCATCTGATCAATCCTGAGCGTAGGGGTTCAACGCTCCGGTTGCCGCCCGCGGCGGCGGATGGCTGAGCGACAGTGCGCGCCGTTCGCGGCGCTCGCGCAGCGCCAGGGTCGCTTCGGGATAGCTGTTGCGAATGTAGGACAGGATGTCCTCGAGACGCTTCTTGTGATCGGCGATGGCAAAGTAGTCCTCGGCCGGAAACTCGATCGATATCTGCCCACGAAGTTTCATGTCACCCTCCACGCACGACCGGCGGGCGTGGGGCCTCGGCCTCCATAACCCGCAATATGACGGCCTCCTTGACAGCCCTCGTTCGCGGTCGATTGTGACGTCCAAGAGTGTGCGTCGCCATGAGCAAGACGGCGGTGGAGCCTGGCGAAATGATTGAAAATCAAATGGCCCATAGGCAAATCGGCGGCATCCGCGACTCGATCGACGAGAAGTTGGTTACGCTGTTGTGCCGCAACGCCCGGATGACGCTGACCGCGCTGGCTCAGGAACTCGCGCTGTCGCGGACGGCGGTCCAGGCGCGGATGGTCCGTCTCGAGCGCGACAAGGTCATCGTCGGCTATCGGGCCGTGATCGGTGAACGGCAGGATGGCGGTGACGACGACAGCCTGATGGCGGTGCTGTCGCTCACCTTCAGCCAGCGACCTTGTCTTCCCGTGGTCGAGAAGTTCCGCCACTGGCCAGAGATCACCAACTACTACTCCGTGACCGGCCCACTCGACGCCTACATGGTGGTCAGAGTGCATAGTGCCCAGGACCTGGCGCGGCTCGTGGACAGGCTGAGCGCCGTCGCCGGCGTGGGGTCGGTCAGGTCGGCGGTGGTCCTGAAGGCCGATTTCGACTGACAGCTCAGCCCGGCCGCAGGCCGAACGCCATCGCGCGCGGGAAGGCCGGTAGGTCAGTCTCTATCGAACCTCCACGGCTTCGGCGCCGCAAGACTGGCCAAGCGAACATGAACGCAAGCTTTAAGCCTCATCCGACGCGTGCTACCCGCCGCTCACGCGTCGCTGCTGGGGCCTGTAGCTCAATGGTTAGAGCCGGCCGCTCATAACGGTCTGGTTGCAGGTTCGAGTCCTGCCGGGCCCACCAGCGTGCATCCTGCCTGCCCCGCCAGCGCGGCTTCCCGTAGGCCGCGACGTTCCGCGAGGACAGCGAACAGTGACGTCCTACCAGGCGTAGGCCTCGGGCGCCGCGCCGCCCGGGCCGGGGAAGATGCGGTCGAGCTCGGCTAGAGTTTCGTCATCGAGACCGGTCTCCACGGCCGCCAGATTTGCCTCGAACTGCGGCAGCGTGCGGGGGCCGACGATCGGGGCGGTGACGCCCGGACGGTGGGCGAGCCAGGCCAGCGCCACATCGGCGGGCGTCCGGCCAATGCGGTCGCACAGCACCGCGTAGGCATCCAGCGCCTCGGTCTGCTTGACGAAGCTGCGTCGGCCGGGCTCGTTCTCCTTCGGCTTACCGCCCAACGCGCCGGCCGCCAGCGGACTGTAGGGCAGGAAGGCCATGCCGTAGGCGGCGCAGGCCGGCAGCACTTCCAGCTCCACGGTGCGCTTCATGAGGTTGTAGACGCTCTGCTCCGACGCAAGGCCCAGGAAGTCGCGGCGTCGCGCGCTCTCCTGCGCCTGGGCGATGTGCCAGCCCGCGAAATTGGACGAGCCCACGTAGAGCACCTTGCCCTGAGCGACGAGCACCTCCATCGCCTGCCAGATTTCCTCCCAGCGGGTTGCCCGGTCCACGTGGTGCATCTGATAGAGGTCGAGGTAGTCGGTGTTCAGTCGCTTCAGGCTGCCTTCGCAGGCCTCGCGGATGTGCTTGGCGGACAGTCCCTTCTGGTTGGGCCCGACCCAGGATCCCGTGCGCTTGACCGGGTCGGCGGAGCCCCATTCCAGTGGCGCGGAATAGACCTTGGTCGCCAGCACGGTCTTCTCGCGTCGCCCGCCGCCCTGCGCGAACCAGCGCCCGATCAGCGCCTCGCTCTGGCCGGCGTTGTAGTTGTCGGAGGTGTCCAGCAGGTTCACTCCGCGCTCGAACGCCGCGTCGAGGATGGCGAAGGAGTCCTTCTCGTCGGTAAGCCAGGAGAAGTTGACGCTGCCCAGGCCGAGCGGCCCGATGCTGAGGCCCGTGGACCCGAGCTTGCGCAGGCTCATGC
>JANXXA010000357.1 GCA_025350885.1 Phenylobacterium sp. | reverse complement strand
ATTGCCCGCCGCGCCTTGGCCATTCTCGAGTGGGGCACCTTCCCCTCGGTGAAGGCCGACCATGTCAAGGTCGAGAAAGGTTGGGTTACGCTCACCGGCGAAGTTGACTGGCAATATCAAAAGCAGTCCGCGACCGCCGCTATCCGTCGCCTGGCCGGCGTCACCGGGGTCAGCAATATGATCACGATCCGTCCGCATGTGACGCCCGGCGACGTCCAGGACCGCATCTCCAAGGCTTACAAGCGCAACGCGGAACTGGAATCCGCCGGCATTCGCGTTTCTGTCGAGGGCGGGAAGGTCAGCCTCTCCGGCAAGGTTCGCGCCTGGGACGACCGCCGGGCGGCCGAGAACGCCGCATGGGCGATCCCCAGCGTCACTCAGGTGGTCGACAACCTCATCGTCGCCTACTAGCCGAGTGGGCGGGAGGGGAAGCTGCGGCTCCTCCTCCCGGTCCCGCCCATCTCATTGGCGCAAGGCCACTCGGCCGGCTTGAGCCGGCCCATGTCGATCTCGATCGTCGCGCGACGCCTGTCCGTCGCCCCGGGTCGGTCGGAAGACGCTTGCCCCGAATAGCGCTGCCGCCAGTTTTGGCCGGCCTTAGTTGGAAATTTTGATGACGTTCAAGACCATTCTCGTGCATGCGGAGGCCAATCCGGCCGCCGCCGCGCGCCTGGAGACCGCAGCCGTCCTGGCGCGGCGCTTCGATGCGACCCTGATGGGCCTTGGAGCGGAGACGATCGAGTGGGCCGGTATCGGGGACCTGATCTCAGGCGAGTTGGCGACGACGGTGGCTGACCGGGTACAAGGCGACCTTAAGCTCGCCAGCGAACATTTCGCGCGGCATGCCGCCTCCACCCGCCACACCTGGTTGGCGCTCAGAGAACCGCCCGCCCAGGCGATGGCGCGTCTCTCGAGAAGCGCGGATATTATCGTTGCGGGCGGGGCGCCGTTGCGTGACACCGCCGCGCACGGCGTCGCGGATGCAGCCGAGCTGGTGCTTTTGAGCGGCCGGCCTGTCCTGGTGGCGCCCCCGTCGGGGGGCTGCCTGCGCGCGGCACAGATCGTGGTCGCCTGGAAGGACACACGCGAGGCCCGGCGAGCGGTCGCCGACGCCAAGCCGTTCCTGAAACTGGCCGAGGAGGTCGTCGTCATGGAGGTCTGCGATCCCGACGAGTTTGCCGAAGCGCAGTACCGGACCTTCGACGTGGCCGAGCATCTGAAACGCCACGGCGTGAAGGCTCGCCCCTTGGCCAAGATTTCGGTTCCGGATCGCACCTGTGCGGAACTGAACCTTGAGGCCACCGCGATCGGCGCCGATCTCATCGTATCCGGAGCCTACGGTCACAATCGCGTCCGCGAGTGGGTGCTGGGCGGCGTGACCCGCGAACTCCTGCGCGATCCGCAACGCTTCGTGTTGCTGAGCCATTAGCGGAGCGACGCCAAGCCGGTGAGGTCTGCCAGGGAGCCGAGATGACTCAAACCCCGTCGCATCCGGAGCGACACCTCGTCCAGCGGATCGGCTGGCTTAGAGCCGCTGTTCTTGGGGCGAATGACGGCATTCTGTCGACCGCGAGCCTGCTCGTCGGCGTGGCTTCAGCGGCCGGCGGACGCAAGGAGGTGCTGGTGGCCGGAGTCGCAGGACTGGTCGCTGGCGCGATGGCCATGGCTGCGGGTGAATATGTCTCCGTGAGTTCACAGTCCGATACCGAGAAGGCGGATTTGGCGCGGGAGCGAGCGGAACTTGCGCCGACCCCCAGTTCGAGCACGCCGAGCTCGCCGGAATCTACGTAAAGCGAGGTGTTGACGCTGACCTGGCCGAGCAGATCGCATCCCAGTTGATGGCCGGCGACGCGCTCGCCGCCCACGCCAGGGACGAACTCGGCATGTCCGAGACAACGTCGGCGCGGCCCGTGCAAGCCGCCCTCACCTCTGCCCTCACGTTTGCGACGGGTGCGGCAATGCCCTTGGTCACCGCGCTCATCGTCCCCACCGCGCACCTGATACCGGCCCTGTTCGGATCCTCTCTTCTCTTCCTGGCCCTGCTCGGCACCTTGGGGGCTCGGGCCGGCGGAGCCAGTGCCTGGAAGGCGATGACACGGGTCACGTTCTGGGGGGCCGCGGCCATGGCGGTGACGGCGGCGATCGGTATGATGTTTGGGACGCGCCTGTGAGGCGCCGGTTAACAGTTGAGCAGCCGCCTTGGTGGTCTTTCCGGGTTGGATCAGGGTTCAACGCCGCCCCGGCCTTCTTCAGCTCAGAACCTGAACTGGCTGACGCGCGGCGCGTAGCTGCTCGACTTGCTCGCGATAGGCATCGCGGGCGGCCTTGAAGACCGCGAACGGAAATTTAGTCGGTATGCCAATGAGGGCGGCCTGCAGCATCTCCAGGTGGGCGGCAAAGCCGGCGGCGGCGCGGCCCGCGTCCTCGCCGGCAGGGACAGTCAGGCGCAGGGTCAGCACGGTCGTGGGGCCGAGCGGCTCCAGGTCCCAGCGGAGGGGGCGCGTCGGCTCGCCGGGCGTGCTCCAGGAATACTCCAGCAGGCGTAGAGGCGCGAAGGCGGTGACGCGGCTGTCGATCACCGCGCCGCTCTCGCCGAAATCCAGCCGTGCGGCGCCACCTTCGCGCAGTTCGATCTCGCCGGGGGCGAGCCACTTCGGCAGTTCGGCGCTGTCGGTCAGCGCCGACCAGACCTCCTCCAGATGATTGTCCAGCGTCAGCCGCCATTCGGCGCGAACCCCGCCGGCGAACTGCGTGAACCGGGCGGTGAGGTAGGCGGATTCAGTCATGGCGGACTCTTCTTTGAATCGAGAAGGGCGCAAGAAGCGCGATGCGGTGAACGCCGGCCCGTTCCCGGCGCCCACTGGGACGTCGGGCCGCCGAGGGCGGAGGCGCAGGCACGGTCGCGATGTAGGCGGCGACGTCTTCGATCTCGGCCGGCGACATCGGGATCGGAGGCATCGCCTGGTGTCCGGCGTTCGATATCTCGACCAGGAGGCGGTGCAGACCGGCCGGCTCATGCCCGGCATGAATCGCGGCGAAGGACGGCGCAGCGCTGTCGGGGCCGACGCCCGGATAAGCCACCTTGTGGCAGGCGGAGCAGACGCGAAGGGCGACATAGAGGCCTCGGATGGCCCCGTCCCCATCTGAGGATGGCGGCGTGGGCAGCGCCGTCTGCGCGCCGGCGCTCAGCATCACGATCGCTCCCAACACCCGCCACATGACGCAAGCCTCCTCGTCCGCTGAAGTCTGCGAGTCCCGGTAAGGCGCGCCTTGAGCGAAATCAAAACGCCCCGGACCTGAGATCCGGGGCGCTTCGCCCGTCCGCTCCTGGGGGGACTATGCGGACGGGTTCGACCTGGCCCGAAGAAATGCCGCGGGTCGGTGGGCGTGGGCCAGGCCGAAGGCGGTGACGCCGGCGACGAGGAGGCTCAGGCTCGCGTAGCAGGCGGGACAATGGGCCGGGGCATTGGCGGCGAAACCACAGGTCACGCCGTAGGTCTGCCCGAGCTGGCGCATGTGCAGCCACGCCGTCTCTGCGAAAAGCAGGCTTCCGCCGATCAAAAGAACGGCTGACTGCATGAGGGCCCGGGCGACGTTTGGGGTGGGCATGGGACCGCCTTCCTGACTGACGCAGACACCTGGCGCCCTGCGCAGCGCGGCCGCCTTGACCCAAATCAAGGCGTCGTTGGCGACCGTGCGGCACTCACGGCGACGCACCATCGCAGGAAGCCCGGGGGCCATGACAGCCATTACTGCACACGAGGATGAAACGCCTTTCGGCGCGATCCTGCTCTACGCCTTCTGTGGCCTTGCCGCCTTCGTCAGCCTGTTCGCGACCGCATTTTCTCAGGATCGACTTTTCCAGTTGCAGGGCTGGATCTACACGGGCGCCTTCGTGCTAGCCGGCGCCGCCATGACCCTCGGCATGACCTCCGGCTGGTTCCGCAGCACACCCGGCCGATACGAGGACGGGGTCATACGCGCCGGCGTGATCGCCACCATGTTCTGGGGCGTGGTCGGCATGTCGGTGGGCGTGATCATCGCCTGCCAACTCACCTGGCCCAACATCTTCTATCTCCCCTCCGAAGGCTGGCTCAACTTCGGCCGGCTACGGCCGCTGCACACCTCTGCAGTGATCTTCGCGTTCGGCGGCAATGCGCTGATCGCCACGTCCTTCTGGGTGGTGCAGCGCACCTGCCGCGCGCGCCTGGCGGGCGGGATCTGGCCGTGGTTCGTGTTCTGGGGCTACCAGCTATTCATCGTCTCGGCGGCGGTGGGCTACCTCTCCGGCGCCACCCAGAGCCGCGAATATGCAGAGCCCGAGTGGTTCACCGACATCTGGCTGACCGTCGTCTGGGTCGCCTACCTCCTGATCTTCCTGGGCACGCTCCGGAAGCGCAAGGAACCGCACATCTACGTGGCCAACTGGTTCTACCTGGCCTTCATCGTGACCATCGCGCTGCTGCACATCGTCAACAACCTGGCGATGCCGGTCAGCCTGCTCAACCACAAGAGCTACTCGGCCTTCTCAGGCGTCCAGGATGCGCTGGTCCAGTGGTGGTACGGCCACAACGCCGTGGGCTTCTTCCTGACCGCCGGCTTCCTGGCGATCATGTACTACTTCGTGCCCAAGCGGATCGATCGGCCGATCTATTCCTACCGGCTCTCCATCGTCCACTTCTGGGCGCTGATCTTCATCTACATCTGGGCGGGTCCGCACCACCTCCACTACACGGCCCTGCCGCAGTGGACCCAGACGCTCGGCATGACCTTCTCGATCATGCTGTGGATGCCGTCCTGGGGCGGGATGATCAACGGCCTGATGAC
Source organism: Phenylobacterium sp. (assembly GCA_025350885.1). Lineage (GTDB taxonomy): Bacteria > Pseudomonadota > Alphaproteobacteria > Caulobacterales > Caulobacteraceae > Phenylobacterium. The sequence continues at coordinate 133 of JANXXA010000357.1, read as the reverse complement.
CCTCTCGGGGGCCTGGGACAAGCTGCGCACCGATCCAGTGATCCGCATGCTGGTGGTCAGCTTGGCTTTCTACGGCATGGCCACCTTTGAAGGTCCCGTCATGTCGATCCGGGCGGTCAACGCCCTGAGCCAC
>JANXXA010000303.1 GCA_025350885.1 Phenylobacterium sp. | reverse complement strand
ATCATCGCGGCCACCGGCGTGATCCTGTCGGCGGTCTACGCGCTGAACCTCTATCGGGCGGCGATCTTCGGGACCCTGGTCAATCCCAAGCTGGCCGGCATTACCGATCTCGACTGGCGAGAGGTGGCGATCTTCGCGCCGCTGATCGCCGCCACCTTGGTGCTGGGGGTCTATCCGGCCGCCGTGTTCAACCTGACCCAGTCCTCGGTCGATCATCTGGTCTCGGTCTACCAGGCCGCGATCGGGGCCTCAGGACCCGCATGACCTTCTCCAGCGATCTAGGCCTGGCCTATCCGGAACTGATCCTGGCGATCGGCGCGCTTGTGCTGCTGGTCTCCGGGGCGTTTGCGCCAAAGGCCAGCCGGCTCGTGGGCTGGGCAGGGGTCGCGGTGCTGCTGGGCGCCGCCGTGCAGGCCGCCACCGGTCCGCTGGGCCGGGGCTTCGCCGGCGGCATCATCGCCGATCAGGCGTCGGCCTTCGCCCAGGTGGCGATCTTCGTCGCCAGCGCCGTCGCCATCCCGCTCGGCCAGCGCTGGTTCGAGCGGCGCGGCGTCGACAACTTCGAGTTCCCGGTGCTGATCGTCCTGGCCGCGCTGGGCATGGCGATGATGGTCGCGGCCGGCGACCTGATCTCGCTATATGTCGGGGTCGAACTGCAGTCCCTGGCGCTCTACGTCCTGGCGGCCATGCACCGCGATGACGCCAAGGCGTCGGAAGCCGGCCTGAAGTACTTCGTCCTCGGCGCGCTGTCGTCCGGCATGCTGCTCTATGGGGCCAGCCTTATCTACGGCTTTGCCGGCTCAACGGTGTTCACCGAGATCGCCGCCGCAGTGCAGAGCGGAGCGCATACCGGCGTGCTGTTCGGCTTGGTGTTCCTGATGTGCGGCCTGGCGTTCAAGGTCTCCGCCGCGCCCTTCCACATGTGGACGCCCGACGTCTACGAAGGCGCCCCGACCCCGGTGGTGGCGTTCTTCGCCGCGGCCCCCAAGCTCGCCGCCATGGTGTTGTTCGCCCGGGTCCTGGCCGAGGGGTTCGGCGGGGCCGTGGAGCAATGGCGGCAGGTGCTGGTGGCGTTGGCGATGATCTCCATCGGCGTGGGCGCGTTCGCGGGGCTGGCACAGACGAACCTCAAGCGTCTGTGGGCCTATTCGTCGATCGCCAATGTCGGCTACGCGCTGCTGGGCCTGGCGGCCGGTAACGCCCATGGCGTCCAGTCGATGCTGGTGTTCATGGTGCTCTATATGATCGACGTGACCGGCTTCTTTGCCTGCCTGGCGGCCCTGTCGCGGCAGGGCAGGTCGATGGAGACCATCGAGGACATGGCCGGCCTGTTCAAACAGCAGCCCGGCATCGCGCTGGCGATGACGGCGTTTTCGCTGTCGGCGCTCGGCCTGCCGCCGTTCTCCGGTTTCTGGGCCAAGGTGTTCGTGTTCAAGGCGGCGCTGGGCGCGGGGCTGACCGTCTGGGCGGTGCTGGGTCTGGTGGGATCGGTGGTGGCGGCCTTCTACTACCTGCGCCTGATCAAGGTCATGTGGTTCGACGCCGCCGCCGGCGCCACCGACACGCCGCCGCGTGAAGCCAAGGGCATCGGCCTGGCGATGGCGCTGTTCTCCTTCCCGCTGGTGCTCGTCGCCCTGGTCTGGATCTACCCGGCCGCCGGCCGCGCCGCGCACGCCTTCGGGCTTGCGTAGCGCATTGGCTGACCATCCGCCGATCGAGATCTATGACGAGCTCGACTCCACCAATGCGGAGGCGCGGCGCCGGGCGGAGAGGGGGGCGAACGGGCCGGTCTGGATCACCGCCGCGCGCCAGTCAGCCGGGCGAGGGCGCAGAGGCCGGGCGTGGTCCACCGAGACCGGCAACCTCGCCGCGACCCTGCTCACGACGCTCGACGCTCCGCCCGCCGAGGCCGCGCAGCTGTCCTTCGTCGCCGCCCTGGCCGCCTGCGACCTGGCGGATACCTGCCTCGGCGCCGGCGCGGCGCGGCTGAAATGGCCCAACGACGTGCTGGTGTTTGGCAAGAAAGCGGTTGGCATCCTGCTGGAGTCCGGGTCCAGGGCGGATGGGCGGCTATGGCTCGCCGTCGGCATCGGCGTCAATCTGGCCCACCATCCCGACGACACCGAACGCCCGGCCACCGCC
>JANXXA010000302.1 GCA_025350885.1 Phenylobacterium sp. | reverse complement strand
CCACACCGATGACCCGCGCCCTGGCGCGGCGCGTCGGTGCGCGGGTGGTGGAGGTCAGGAGCGCCAGCTCGCTCGCCGAGGCGCGCCAGATCCTCCTGCGGCTGGGCGACGACATCGCCGAGCCGGCCCAAGCCGCGGTCCTCGTCGCGCGGTTCGACGCCACCCTGGCTGGACTGGCGGCGCAGGCACCGCGGCGCCGGCCCCGGGTGATCGCCTGGAGCGGCGGGGCCTTCGTGCCGGGACGAGGCTCCCTGATCGACGACATCATCGCCAAGGCCGGAGCCGACAATATCGCCGCCCGGCCGGGCGGGGCCGGCACGGCTTTCGACGTCGAGGCCCTGGTCGCCGCCGACCCCGACGCGCTGCTCTATGGCGCCGAGCGGTCCGGGCCGCCGTCGATGCACAGCGCGGAAAGCCAGCATCGGCTGGTGCGTCGGCTCTATGGGCGGCGCAGCATCGCCTACAACGATGTGGCCACGACCTGCGGCCTGCCGCAGTCCGCGGACGCCGCGCGCAACCTGCGCGAGGCCCTGGACCGGCTACCGGTGCGGAGCCTGACGCCTTGAAGCCGGCCCGCCCCCTTCCGGTGTTCGTCCTGCCGGGCGTGGCGGCGCTGGCCCTGCTGCTGGCGGCGGTGGGATCGTTGTTCGTCGGCCGGGTGAACGTCAGCCCGGCGGACCTGATCGACGCCCTGTTCGCGCCCGACCTCAGCCTGGCTGGCCTGGTGCTGACCGAGTTGCGGCTTCCCCGGGCGATCCTGGCGATCCTGGTGGGCGCCGCGCTGGGGCTGTCGGGCGCGGTGCTGCAGGGCCTGCTGCGCAACCCTTTGGCCGAGCCCGGTCTGCTGGGGGTGTCCGGCGGCGCGGCGCTGGGCGCGGTGATCTCGATCTACTTCGGCCTGGCCGCCAGCTTTCCGCTGGCGACCCCGCTGCTGGGCCTGGCCGGCGCCATGGCGGCGGGCGCGCTGACCTTCGCCTTCGGCCGGGGCGGCACCCTGACCCTGATCCTGGCGGGCGCGGCGGTCTCCGGCCTGATGGGCGCGTTCCTCGCCCTGGCGCTGAACTTCGCCCCCAGCCCCTACGCGGCCTATGAGGCGGGGCTGTGGATGCTGGGATCGCTGTCGGAGAAGAGCTGGGATCACATCGGGCTGGCCGCGCCGTTCATCCTCGTCGGTCTGGCCCTGCTCTCGACCCTGGGCCGGGCGGTGGATGCGCTGGCCTTGGGCGAGATCCAGGCGCTCAGTCTCGGCGTCGACCTCGACAGGTCCCGGCTCGTGGCGGTGCTGGGGGTCGGACTGGCGGTGGGGGCGGCGACCTCGGTGACCGGCTCGATCGGCTTCATCGGTCTGGTCGCGCCGCATCTGGTCCGGCCCTTCGTCGGCCACCAGCCCAGCCGCACCCTGCTGCCCTCGGCCCTGCTGGGCGCGACCCTCTTGCTGATCGCCGACGTCGGCACGCGGCTGATCCACACCAACACCGAGCTTCGGCTGGGGGTGATCACCAGCCTGATCGGCGCGCCGGTGTTCTTCTGGCTGGTCATGCGCCTGCGCAAGGTGGCGCCATGAGCCGCCTTTCAGCCCAGAGTCTGGGGGTCCGCCGGGCGGGGCGGGCGATCCTGGAGGGGGTGTCGTTCGATCTCGAGGACGCGATGTTCGTGGCGCTGGTGGGGGCCAACGGGGCCGGAAAATCGACCCTGCTCTCGGTGCTGGCGGGACTGTTGAAGCCCGACGCCGGCGAGGTGTGGATCGACGGGAGGCCCTTGGCGGCCATCGCCCGGCGCGACCTGGCGCGGCGGCGCGCCTATCTGCCGCAAAACCCGCGCGCCGAGTGGCCGATCAGCGTGGAGCGGGTGGTCGCCCTGGGCCTCACCCCGCACCTGCCGGCGTTCGGCGGCCTGCCGGGGGGGCTGGAGCCACGGTTGACGCAGGCCATCGCGGCCTGCGACCTGGCCGATCATCGCCTGCAGCCGGCGACCACCTTGTCCGGCGGCGAGCTGGCGCGGGCGATGCTGGCCCGCGCCCTGATCGGCGACCCCCAGGTGCTGATCGCCGACGAGCCCACCGCGGGCCTGGATCCGCGCCACGCGCTCGACACCATGTCGCGCCTGCGGGGTCTGGCCGCGCGCGGCAAACTGGTGATCGCCGCGGTGCACGACCTGACGTTGGCCGCGCGTCACGCCAGCCACCTGATGGCGCTGAAGGGCGGGCGTCTGGCGGCCTTCGGTCCGACGGCTGAGGTGCTTTCGCCGGAGTTGTTGCGGCACGTCTTCGAGGTGGAGGCCCGTGTCGTCGGTGCGGGGCGCGAAACCCTCGTCGACTACCTGGGTCCGGCGCCTGGGTCCTGAAGATCCAGGGCAACGAACCGGCCCCGCTGAGCCATTTCGATCTCGGCCTCGCGGGCGCGGCGGGCGGTGTCGTCGGTGCGCAGGCGTTGCGCCAGGTCGGCCGGGGTGGTGTCGTCGATCAGCGGCGCCTGGGCCATGCGGAACAGGGTGGCGTACATCTCGCCATTGATCCGCTCGACCAGCGGCTGACCCTTGGCGGCCGGCGTCCGCTGCATCTCGATCAGCCAGGGGTGGCCGTCGGCGTCGATCAGCACGTCGAGGCCGAACAGCTTGTAGGGATAGGCCCGGCGCGGCGATCCCGTCGCCTGCCGCGCGAACAGGCCGTCGGCGGCGAGGAGGCGCACGAACCATGCCATCAGCGCCTTGATCTCGCCGAACGCCGCCTCGCCATCCAGCCCGTCGGCGGTCATCCGGCGCAGCAGGGCCGAGAGGCTGCGGACCGAGCCGACATCGTCCTGCGTGGGGTCCTGGCTGATGGTCAGGCCCGGGTGGTCGAGGTGCAGGGCGGTGTTGGTGATGTGCATCGCCACCCCGCCGGGCCGGTCCGCCGTGGGCGCGTAGGGCTCCGGGGCAATGCGCACCAGGCCTTCGGAATAGACGTAGGCGCGCAAGGGGTCGGCTGAGGTGATCAGACCATAGATCCGGCAGTGACCCTTGCGACCCTCCACCAGGTAAGGCCGGTCGAGGTAACGCTGCACCACCACCTCGTCGCGGTCGAGCGTGCGGGCCAGATCGGCCGTGACCTCGATCCCCTGGCCGCCACTGCCGCGGACGGGCTTGACGATGTAGAGCGCAGGCGCGGACATGCCGGCGGCGAAGGCGACCAAGGCGCCGCGGTCGCGGGGCAGCACGAAGCTCTCGGGAAAACGGCCGGCCGGATCGATGGCCTGGCGAGCGCTCAGCGCCGCGGCCAGCCGGGACTTGTCGGCATAGTGCGACCACTCGTGGAAGTCCTCGGAGTTGTTGCGCGCCACCAGACCCGAGGCGGTGATCAAAGGCTCGCGTCGGAACCGCTCGACAAGGTTGCGGGTGTGATAGTCGGCGGCGATCGGCTGGCCGGCGTCGCGCAGAGCCGCGGCCAGACCCTGCTGGGCAACGGGTATCTCCGGACTGGTCGCCTGGCCATTGGCCAGCAGCCGCTCATAGGCCCCGACGGCCTCGTCCACCCGGCCCAGCCGGTGCGACAGCAAGGCGATGTAGCGCAGAGCGCTCGCGCCCGAGGTGGCGGCGAAGGCCCGGTGGAAGGCCGCCAGGGCGGCTTCCCGGTCACCCATGGACAAGAGGCAGAAGGCAATGTTGCGCCGCGCGTCATCATTGCGCGGATCCAGCTTCAGGGCTTCCTCGAAGGCGGCCATCGCCTGGGGGAACTCCAGCCGACGCAGGTGGGAGGCCGCCAGCAAAAGGTGCGCCTCCACCGAGCGTGGCAGGGCGGCCGCCAGGATGCGCAGCAGCGCCTGAGCCTCCGTGGTCTGGTGCTCGATCAGGTCGCGGATGTCGTCGTTGAGCGGCAAATGGCTCTCCGGGCTCTCGGCGTAGCGGCCGTGATCCCTTATGGAGAGGCTCAATCCACCGGCGCAAGCGATTCAGCCGGCGGCCAGGAGTGTCGATGCGCCAACCGGACAGCCCAGGCAGCCTGGACCCCAGCCCCTGGGCTGACCTGCGCGCGCAGGGTCATCGGATGCTCGACGACATGTTCGACCACCTGGAGGGCCTGCGAAACCAGCCCCTGTGGCAGGCGCCTCCGGACGCGACGCGGCGCCGTTTCCGGGCGGATCTGCCCTGGGCGCCGTGCGACCTGGGCGACGTCCATGACCAGTTCATGGCCGATGTCGCGCCCTACGCCAGCGGCAACCTGCATCCGGGCTTCATGGGCTGGGTGCAGGGCGGCGGGACGCCCGTGGGCATGCTGGCTGACATGCTGGCGGCGGGCCTGAACGCCAACCTGGGCGGCCGCGACCACATGCCGATCGAGGTCGAGCGCCAGATCACCGCCTGGATGGCCGAGCTGTTCGGGTTCCCCGCCGACGCCAGCGGAGTGTTCCTGACCGGCACGTCGATGGCCAACCTCTGCGCGGTGATGATCGCCCGCGACCGCGCGCTGGGCGCGCAGGTCCGCCAGACCGGGGTGGGCGACACCGGCATCGTCGCCTATGCATCGCGCGACGTGCACGGCTGTGTGGTCCGCGCCATGGACATGACCGGCCTCGGCTCCGGCCGGCTACGGCTGATCGACACCGATGCCGACCATCGGATCCGCCTGCCGATGCTTGAGCGGGCGATCGCCGCCGACCGTGCGAACGGATTGACGCCCTTCCTGGTGGTGGGCACCGCCGGCAGCGTCGATGTCGGCGCCATCGACGATCTCGACGGCCTGGCCGACATCGCGGCGCGCGAGGGCATGACCTTCCATGTGGACGGCGCTCTGGGCGCCCTGGGGGTGCTCAGTTCGCGGCTGGCCCCGCGGCTTTCCGGGATTGCGCGGGCCGACAGTCTGGCGCTCGACTTCCACAAGCTGGGCCAGGTTCCCTACGATGCGGGCTTCCTGCTGGTGCGCGACGCCGAAGCCCACAAGCGCACCTTCTCGCATGGCGACGCGCCCTATCTGCGGCACGCCGAGCGTGGGCTGGCCGGCGGCGCGTTCTGGCCCTGCGACTATGGGCCGGATCTGTCACGCGGGTTCCGGGCGCTGAAGGTGTGGTTCACGCTGAAGACCTATGGGCTGGCGCGGCTGGGCGCGGTGATCGACGGCGCCTGCGATCTCGCCGGGCTTCTGGCGGCCCGCATCTCGGCCGAGCCGGAGCTGGAGCTGCTGGCCCCGGTTGGGCTGAACATCGTCTGCTTCGGCTATCGCGGCGGCGACAACGCCGCAATCGCCGCGGAGCTTCAGGAGGCCGGGCGGGTCGCGCCCTCCACCACGACGATCGGCGGGGTGACCGCCATCCGCGCCGCCATCGTCAACCACCGCACCCAGGCCTGTGACATCGACGCCCTGGTCGATGGCGTGCTGGTCAGCGGGCGGGCGCGGGCGTCGGCCTCAT
>JANXXA010000300.1 GCA_025350885.1 Phenylobacterium sp. | reverse complement strand
TTCGGCCTTCAGCGCCTTGCCGCGCCCGGCGATATAGCTCTGCAGGATATAGACGGTTTCACGGGCCATGGCGCCTTCACGCGCCGCCAAGCGAGTCCCGTCAATAGAGCTCAGCCCGGACCTATCATGGTCTCGGGTCGCACCAGCCGGTCGAACTCTTCGTCGGTGACGTAGCCGCCGCCGACCGCCTCCTCGCGCAGCGTCGTGCCGTTCTTGTGGGCGGTCTTGGCGATCTTGGCGGCGTTGTCGTAGCCGATGGAGGGCGCCAGCGCGGTGACCAGCATCAGCGAGCGTTCGAGGTTGGCCTTGATATTGTCCTCGCGGGCTTGTGTGCCCACCACCATGTTGTCGGTGAAGGACACCGCGGCGTCGCTCATCAGCTTGCAGGACTGCAGGAAGTTGTAGGCCATCACCGGGTTGAAGACGTTCAGTTCGAAGTGGCCCTGGCTGCCGGCGAAGGCGATGGCGGTCTGGTTGCCCATGATGTGGGCGCAGACCATGGTCAGGGCCTCGGCCTGGGTGGGGTTGACCTTGCCCGGCATGATCGACGAGCCCGGCTCGTTCTCCGGCAGGGCCAGTTCGCCCAACCCGGCGCGCGGTCCGCTGCCCAGGAACCTCAGGTCGTTGGCGATCTTGAACAGCGCCCCGGCCGCCGCCGTCAGCGCGCCGTGGCTGAACACCATGGCGTCATGGGCCGCCAGCGCCTCGAACTTGTTGGGTGCGGTGATGAACGGCAGGCGGGTGATCGCCGCGATCCGCTCGGCGACCTTCTCGGCGAATCCTATGGGGGCATTCAGGCCCGTGCCGACCGCGGTGCCGCCCTGGGCCAGCTCATAGAGGCCGTAGAGCGTGTCCTTCAGCCGCCGCACCGACATGGCGATCTGGTGCGAATAGCCGCCGAACTCCTGGCCGAGCGTCAGCGGGGTGGCGTCCTGGGTGTGGGTGCGGCCGATCTTGATGATGTGGGCGAACTGCCTGGACTTGGCGGTGAGCGCGGCGTGCAGGTGCTCCAGCGCCGGCATCACGCGGCGGGCCACCTCTTCGGCGCAGGCGATGTGCATGGCCGTCGGATAGGTGTCGTTCGACGACTGGCTCATGTTGACGTGGTCGTTGGGATGGACCGGCGTTTTGGAACCCATCTGACCGCCCAGCATCTCGATGGCGCGGTTGGAGATCACCTCGTTGGCGTTCATGTTTGACTGGGTGCCCGACCCGGTCTGCCAGACCACCAGCGGGAAGTGGTCGTCGAGCTTGCCGTCGATCACCTCCTGGGCCGCCGCGACGATGGCTTCGGCGACCTTCGCATCGATCTTGCCCAGCGCCAGGTTGGCCTCCGCCGCCGCCCGCTTGACCACGCCCAGCGCCCGGATCACCGGGATCGGCTGTTTCTCCCAGCCGATCTTGAAATTCTGCAACGACCGCTGGGTCTGGGCGCCCCAGTAGCGATCGGCGGCGACCTCGATGGGGCCAAATGTATCGGTTTCGGTGCGGGTGGCGCTCATCGGTGTCTCCCCATCCAGGCGGGGCCGGTTTAGCGGGACGGCGCGAGACTGCAAGGCGCTTGCGAAGGGGCCAGGCCGGGCTCATATAGCCAGAGACATAGCCAGGAGATGCGCATGCGTGTCGGCGTGCTGGAAGCCAAGAACCGCCTGTCGGAACTGCTCGCCGCCGCCCAGCGGGGTGAGGAAGTGGTGATCACCAAGCGCGGCGAACCGGTGGCGACCTTGAAGGCCATTCGCAAGCGCCTGACCCCCGAGGAGGGCGAAGCGCTGATGGCGCGCGTGCGGGCGCGACGCGAGTCACTCGGGTTCACGACGACCTGGGAAGAGCTGAAGAAGGACCGTGACGAAGGTCGCCGATGAGTCTCGTCATTGACTGTTCGGTCGCCGTAGCCTGGCTGATGCCCGATGAGGCTGCGCCGCTCGCTGATCACGCCATGGCCTTGGTGGTCCGGGAAGGCGCCGATGTGCCGACGCAGTTTCTGTCCGAGGTCGGAAATGTCCTGCTGGTCAATGTTCGCCGGCGGCGCATCCCCCTGCCAATGGTGTTCCAGGGTCTAGACGATCTGACATCCCTGGCACTTCGACCGGATGGACTGGCGGTAAGCGAGCGGATCGCGGAAACCGCCCGTATTGCCCAACGTTACGGCTTGACGGTCTATGATGCGACCTATCTCGAACTGGCCTTGAGGCTGTCGGCGCCACTTGCGACGCTTGACGCGCCGCTGGCGAAGGCCGCCCGCTCGGCCGGCGTCAGACTGTTCGATGACTGAGCCCTGGACGCAGCACGGCAAGGTGCGGGCCCGCGCGCGGGACGGCGCGATGGAGCTGGAGGTCGAGGGCCTCACCACCCAGGCGAAATACTACAAACCGCTGATCCGCGAGTTTTTCCAGAAAGCCTGGCGTGGCGCGCCAGGGGGCGCGCAGGGTGGCGACTTCGCCGTGGACATCCGCATGGAGTATGTCGGCGATCCGCCATGGATGGACCTCGATAACCTGGCCAAGGCGATCCTCGACGCCCTCAAGGGCCACGCCTTCCATGACGACGCCCAGGTCGCCCGTCTGCTGGTGGAGCGGGCGGCGGGGGAGCGCGAGCAGATTCTGGTCCAGGTGCGTCGGCTGCCCGACCTGTCCGCGCGCGGTGGAGCCTGAACATGATCGCCATCCTGGAAACCGACGACCCGGTGCGGCTGAGCTTCCTGAAGATGATCTTGGAGGCGGCCGACCTGCACCCGTTCATCTTCGACACCGACTCCGCCTATCGCCAGTTGCCCAACCGCCTGATGGTTCCCGACGGCGAAGCGGACCTGGCGCGGCGGCTGATCGCCGAGGTCGAAGGCGCGCCCTGAATCGAAGCGGCCGCGCCTTTGGGGGGCGCGGCCGCGGCTTTCGCGAACCTTTTCCGGGGAAAAGTCGAGGCTCAGCGGTACTGTTGCAGGCGGGTGGTGCGCAGTCCGGCCAAGCCATGCCGGTCGATCGACCGCTGCCAGGCGAGAAACTCTTCGGAGGTCAGCCGGTAGCGTTCCAGCGCGTCCTCCAGCGACAGGAGACCGCCGCGCACCGCGGCGATCACCTCGGCCTTGCGGCGGATTACCCAGCGGCCGGTGTCCGGCGGCGGCAGATCCCCCAGCGTCAACGGCGCGCCCGTGGGGCCGATGACATACGACTCCCCCCGGCTGTTCGTGCGCGTCTGCTGTTGCTGCAACATGGCTTTACGCCTTTCCCACCATCACAATTGATGTGGAACATAGACACCGGGCCCTAACAGCCGCTGAATCACATTAGTAAACAAACACATAAATATTCCTCCCGCCTGTATGATTTCGGCACAGTTCAGATTTCACCCGTTGTTATTGAGAATAATGGCTTATCTTTACCGGATTATATTTATTAGCTCGCTCAGCATCTGATCGGCTGTTGTTATGATCTTGGATGATGCTGAATAAGCTTTCTGGGTTGAGATCAAGCCGGTAAATTCCGACGACAGGTCCACGGTCGAGGCTTCGAGGCTGGAGGGCGAGATCTTGCCGGCTCCGCCATTCCCGGCCTCCTTCAGCACCATCTGACCGGCGGCGATGGAGGCCTGGTAGACGTTGCCGCTTCCCGGCTTCAGGCCGTCGGCGTTGGGGAAGGTGGCGATGGCGACCTTGGCTATCCTGCGGATCTGGCTGTTGTCGAACAGCGCCGAGACCACCCCGTCGGCGCCCACCTGGACGCCAACCACATTGCCGACGCTGGCGCCGTCCGAATTGACCGAATTGACCGTCGAGGCGGTGGCGTACTGAGTGAGCTTGCTGATATCGAAGTTCAGCGTCTGGGCGGCAATGCCCAACGGATCGGCCCAACGCGGCTGGGTGGCCGTGCCCGACGCGGCAAGGGGGATGGTCGGCGCGGCGCCGGCGGCGCCGAACAGCGTCGAGGTGGTCAGATTGATCGAGCCGTCCGAAGCAAACTTCACCAGGCCCTTGGCGACCTGGCCCGGTCGGCCGGCCGTCGAGACGTCGGTGTTGGGGATGCTGTAGATTTCCGCGTGCCATTCGTTTGGCGCACCGGCGCTTTTGAGGAAGGCGTAGGCCACCTTGTGCGTGCCGCCCAGCGAATCGATGACATTGGTCTCGATGGTGAAGTCCGGCTTGGTCCCGGTGGCCGGGTCCTTGGCGTAGTCGGCCATGCTGGTGGCCGTCGTGCCGAGATAGAGGGCCTCGCCCGGCGAGATGGTCTGGCCCTGATTGACGTTGGCGCTGATGTCGATGTTGGCGGTCGCCTTCACGGCGGCGCCCAGGTTCTTGACGTTGATCGGCCCCAGGGAGTTGACGTCCGAGGGGTTGATGGCAAAGCCGCCACCCGGCTGCACCGGCCAGCCCTGCAGATACCGCTTGGAGTCGTTGATCAGGTAGCCATCGGAATCGACGCCGAACGATCCGGCGCGGGTGAAGCTGCGCGCGTCAGCCGCTGTCAGGCCGGCCCCCTTGTCGGTGACCACGAAGAAACCGTCGCCGGCGATCGCCAGGTCGGTGCTTGAGGTGGCGCTCTGGATCAGGCCCTGCTGGCTGACGAACTGGTGGGTGATCCCCTGCACGCCGCCGGCGGAATAGCGTCCGCTGACCGCCTGTGAGGTCACCAGATTTGAGAAATTCACCTGGTTGCGCTTGTAGGCGATGGTGTTGACGTTGGCGATGTTGTCGGAAATCGCGGCGAGCGCCGAGGAGTTGGCCACCAGGCCTGAGACGCCGGACAGCAGGGCGGAATTGATGCTCATGGTTCGTTCCGTTCTTTCGGGAGTGGCTGCGCGCCGCGGGCGCCGATCAATGGCGTCAGCCGGTCGTGGGGGGCGGTGTTCTGCCGCGCGGGGTCATGGGGCGGGTGCCGGCGGCTCATGACGTCGCCGGCGAAGTCGTAGGGGTTGCGGCTGTCGCGGCCACGGTCGCGGGCTGCTGGATCGCGGAGATCTTGTCCCAGGTCACCTTGCCGCCGTTGATGGTGATGTAGGTCGCGCCGTTACTCTGCTCGACCCCGGTGGCCAGCCCTTGCACATAGGTGGTCGAGGCGATCGGCTTGCCGGAGGGTTCCGTGGCCGTGACCCGCAGGGTGTAGGTTCCACCGTCCGGCTGCTGGGCGCCGCTGAGGTCCTTGCCGTTCCAGCTGAAGGCGTGGTCGCCGGCCTTGCGGTCGCCAGGAGCCTCGGCGTGGACAATCCTGCCGGCCCCGTCGAGCACCTCGACCTTCAGATCGGTTGCGGCCCGGCCCAGGTTGTAGATCCATTGCGCCTTGCCGCCGGTCAGATTGGCGGTGTCGCTGACCGCGCGCACATCCTTGCCGATGACGCTGACCGCGGTTGAAACTCCGCTCGCCGTGTTGCCGACCAGCTTTTTCAACAGGTCGTTGGTGGCCAGCTGCTGCTCGACGCCGGTCATCTGCACCAGCTGCTGAGTGAACTGGTTGGAATCCAGCGGCGACAGCGGGTCCTGGTTTTTCAGCTGCGTGGTCAGGAGACTGAGGAAGGTGTTGAAGTTGTCGGCCAGCCGCGCCCTGCCCAGCGCCGTGGCGTCGGCGGTGGCTGGTGTCGCGGCGGTCGCGGCGGCGGTCGCGGTGATGGCCATGCTGTCCTCAGATCCGGATGTCGACGCCGTCGGGTGCGGCGCGCCGAAGGTTGAGTAAGTTGGGCGCCGCAGCCTCCCCGCCGGCGTCCAGCGCCACCTGGAAAGCCCGACCGCGGAACGTCGCGCCGCCGCTCTGGCCGGCGGCGTTCTGCCGATCCTGCGCGCCGCGTCCCCCGTCGCCGGCGACGTCGAAGGACATCCCGCCGGAGAGGTCGAAGCCCGCCTGCTCAAGCGCCTTCTGCAGTTCGCCGGCGCGGGCGCGCAATTCGGCAGCAGCCTGCGGCGTATCGAACGACATGGCCGCGGTCATCCGCCCGCTGGCGCCGATCTCGATGCGCACGTCCACCTTGCCGAGGCCGGCGGGATCGAGCTGCACATCGAAACGGCTGGAACGGCCGTCCAGCTTTCGGGCGATCTGGGCTGCCAGGCTGGCGACGGTCTGCGGCGACCCGCGCAGGATCGCGGCGGCGTGACTTAGCGTGGCCGGCGTGGTGGTCGACTGGGTGTCGAGACCGCCGGCGACCGGGGCTGCGTCGGGGGTTGAATTCCTGATCTCAGTCGAGGCCGGCCGCGCCTCTCGATCCGCCGAGCCGCTGCCCGATCCGCCGCCCAGTCCGCCGCCGCCGGCGCTGCTTGACGACACCTGCAGGCCATCGCCAGGGCGTGCCGCCAACGGACTGGCGGCGGCGTCGACCCGTGGGGCCTCCAGTCCGGCAGGCTTGGCGGCCTGACCAGCGGACTTCGCGGCGATCTCGCGGGCGCCGGGGGAAATGGGGTCGGCGACCTTGGCCTGCGCTGCGGTGGCGGCAGCTTGCACCGCCAGAGCATCCTGGGCCGACGCTCCGGCGGAGGTCGGCGCGGCCGGGCTGGCCGGCAGGGGCGGCTTGTCTGGTCTGGCCGCGGCCGCCGGATCGCCAGTCATCGCCGTCGCGCCAGCGCTGAGCGCCGCAGGCAGGCTGCTGCCCTTGCTGACGCCGGGTTGGCCGGATCCGGCAATCGCGGTGTCGCCCGTGAGCACGGTATCGGCGAGTTGCGGCAATGTCGCTGAGCCAGCCTCAAGCGCCGCGGAGCCTTTCGCGGCCTCCCCGCCTGGCGCCGGGGTCGCCGCCGTCGCGGTATCGCCGACCAACGCAAGGGTCGGGACGGGGAGGAGCAGGGCGAGCACCGCGTCGGGGACAGTCGTCGATGCGCCATCCGGTCCGGTCGTGCTGGCGGTGTCACTGGGGGGCGCCACGCCGGTGTCGGCCCCCTGCCCGGCCTGAGCGGTCGTGGGCGCGGTGGCGGCCTTGGAGCCGGAACCAGCCTTGCCATCTCCGACCGGCGCCGGGATCCCGACCCCGACACCGTGATCGCCAGACAGGGCCGCCAGCAACGCTTCAAAGCCTGCCAGGGGCCCGGACGCCCCGGCCTTGCCGCCAGTCGCCGTTGGCAAAGCGCTGCCCGGGGCTGCCGCGGCGTTGCCGCCGGGTCCGGGTAAGGTGGCGAAGTTCAACAGGTTGGCGGACATGTGGGGTGTGGCGGCCTGGAAGCGGTGATGGGAGCGCGCCTGCTGCGCCACGACGGTTCCAGCATCCCGGAGCAACCTTTGCGCCAATCCGACAAGCGACTGAATAGGCAACATAAACAGCTTGATTCAGGGTCCCGGGCCAAGGCTTCGAGGGGTGGAAATTGCCGGGCTGTTTGGCGTCAGCTGGGGCGTTCCCTGCCGCCCGTCGACCGATTCTCAAGGGGCCGGGAAATCTGGCGCCACTCTTGCGCTCTGCATCCTGAGCTCACCGGCCCCAGAGAGGGACCATGTTGAAAACAAATGCAATTTCCCGGCGCGTTGCGCTTGCGGCCCCGACGACCCCGGCAGAAACCGCCGGGCGATGCGTCAGCCTTTGCCGGGCGGGGACCTGAGCGATGTCCCTGAGCGTCGCCCTGCGAACCGCCACCTCCGGCTTGATTGCCGCCCAGACCGGCCTGCGCGCGATTTCCGACAACATCGCCAACGTCAACACGCCTGGCTATGTGCGCAAGATCGTCGACCAGCAGCAGCTGGTGGTGAACGGCATGGGCCAGGGCGTCACCGTCAATGGCGTTCGCCGGGTCACCGACCAGTACCTGCAGCTGGCCAGCATGACCGCGGGGTCCGACGCCGGGAAATGGGATGTCTATTCGAGGTATCTCGACAACGCCCAGGCGCTGTTCGGCGACCCTTCGGCCAAGGGCTTCTTCTTCAATGGTCCAGACGACATCGCCGCCGCCTTCGCCAGCGCGGCGAACGATCCATCGTCCAGCCTGCTGCGCGGCCAGGCTCTGTCCACGGTAAGCGGCTTCCTGCAGGACGCCGACCGCATCAATTCCCAAATAGCCCAGCTCGGCCAGACGGTCGACACCCGGGTCTCCGACAGTGTCGCCAAGGCCAACAGCCTGCTGGCGCAGATCGCCCAGCTGAACACCGACATCGGCCGCGCCCGGGTGAGCGGCGGCGACAGCGCCGGGTCGGAGAACATCCAGAGCCAGATGCTCAATGAGCTCTCCGGTCTGATGAGCGTGCGGGTCAGCGCGCGCGGCCAGGGGGGCGTCAACGTCCGTTCGAGCGACGGGGTGATGCTGGCCGGGGACGCCGCCACCACCCTGACCTTCAACCGCAGCGACGTGACCCGCGGCTACGTCAGCGCGGCGACCCCCGGCGCGCCGGGCAATCCGCAGGCCCTGACCATCGGCAGCGGCCAGATCCGCGGCCTGCTTGATCTGCGCGACATCAAGTTGCCCGGCATGGCCGACCAGCTGGGGGAGTTCGTCTCGCGCGCCAGCGAACAACTCAACGCCGCGCACAATGCCTCCAGTTCATTCCCGGCCCCGAGCGCGCTGAACGGCCGCAACACCGGCCTTGACCTGCCAACGGCCGTGACCGGCTTCACCGGCCAGACCACAGTGGCTGTCGTCAATGCCGCCGGCGTGTTGCAGCGCCGGGTGGACATCAATTTCAGCGCCGGCACGCTCAGCGTCGATGGCGGGGCGTCCAGCGCCTTCACCCCGGCAAGCTTCCTGACCTCGCTCAACACCGCGCTGGGCGCCTTGGGCTCGGCCAGCTTCGCCGGCGGGGCGCTGTCGATCGCCGCTGCCGGCGCCAACGGCGTGGCGATTTCCGAAGGCACGTCTGCCAGGGCCGGCAAAGGGTTCTCGCATTTCTTCGGGCTTAACGACCTGATCCGCTCCGGCGGTCCGGCGAGCTTTGAGACGGGGCTCGCGCCCACCGACGCCAACGGCTTTACCCCGGGTGACACCCTGACGCTGCGGCTCTCGCTGCCCGACGGCAACCCGATCCGCGACGTGACCGTGGCTATTCCCGCGGCCGGATCGCCGAGCATGACCGACCTGGTCAACGCGCTGAACAACAACACCACCGGCGTCGGACTCTACGGGGCCTTCGCGCTCGACGCCCAGGGCGGGCTGGCGTTCACCGGCAATCCGCCGATCCGGGCCGAAGTGGCCGTGGTCAGCGACGGCACCCACCGTGGCGTCGGCGGCCCGTCGATCTGCCAGCTGTTCGGCCTGGGCGTCGGCCAGCGCGCGGGGCGCGCCGGCAGCTTCTTCACCGATCCGGCCCTGGTCGCCGACCCCACCAAGCTGGCCCTGGGCCGGCTCGACCTCAGCGTCGCGGCCGGCGCGCCGACCATCCGGCCCGGCGACGGCCAGGGCGCGCTGGCGCTCTCCCAGACCAACACCGTGACCGCGATCTTCAAGGCGGCCGGCGATCTGGGTCAGATCTCCACCACCCTGGCCCGTTACGCCGCGGAGTTCGGCGGCTCGATCGGGCGCGATTCCGCCGGAGCCGACACCCGCAAGATCAGCGCCAACGCCGTGCAGACCGAGGCCGACGCGCGGCGCCAGTCGGTCGAGGGGGTCAATATTGACGAGGAGCTGGTGCGCCTGACCACCTATCAGCAGGCGTTCAACGCGTCGGCGCGGATGATCCAGGCCTCGAAGGATCTCTTCGACGCCCTGTTGCAGATCCGCTGAGGAGCCCGTCATGGTCGCCCGCGTCTCCACCTCCGGAAACTACTCGGCGATCCTCGCCAACCTGCTGGAAGCCCAGCAGCGACAGGTCAACGCCGGCAACCGCGTCTCCACCCAGAAGAACGGCAGCAACCTCAAGGAATACGCCAACAACGCCGAGACCCTGACGGCGATGAAGTCCGTGGACCGCAGGATCACCAACTATCAGGACGTCAACGGCCAGATCGCCGCCAAACTGATCACCCAGGACGGCGCCCTGGCCCACGTGGCCGACGCCGCGACGGCGGTCCGCCAGGCGATCACCGATGCGCTCGCCACCGACCGCGCCGACACTCTGATGCAGGAGGTCCAAGGCCAGTTTCAGAACGCCGTGAACGGCCTGAACGCCAAATATGACGGCAAATACCTGTTTGCCGGCGGCCAGATCGACACTCAGCCGGTTACCGCCAAGGCGCTCGCCGACCTTACCGCCGGCCCGCCGATCGCCAGCTTCTTCAAGGACGACAGCTTCAAGGTCCAGGCCAGGCTCGATGATTCGACCACCGTCACCACCGGTGTCCTGGCGACCACTGTCGGGACCAACATGCTGACCGCCTTTCAGACGATCCAGGCGTTCCAGGAAAGCCCCGCTGGCCCCTTCACCGGCCAGCTGACCGCCGCCCAGCGAACCTTCCTCGAGGGCCAGCTTGCCACCTGGGATGCGATCCGCGGCGCCACCACCACGATCACCGCCCAGAATGGCCTGGTTCAGCAGCAGGTCGATACCGCCAAGGCCAATCTGGTCACCCAGCAGAATACGCTGTCGGCGATGATCGGCGGCGTCACCGATGCCGACATGGCCAAGGCCGCCACCGACCTCGCCAACGCCGATCTCGCGGTCAAGGCCTCGGCCCAGGTGCTGCTCGCCTTGCGCGACTCCTCGCTGCTCAACCTGCTGAGGTAGGGCCCGGCTCGTAAATCGAGGGTCGATCCGCTACATAGCGCGCCATGAACGCCCCGGTTCTCGTCCGCGACCCGCTCAGCGACGGCCTGATCGCCGCCGCGCGCGAGGCTGTGCGCCTGCCGGCCGGCAGCCGGATCGTCGCGGCCATGTCGGGCGGGGTGGATTCCACCGTCACCGCGGCCCTGCTGGCCCGCGCCGGCTATGACGTCGTGGGCGTGACACTGCAGCTCTACGATCACGGCGCCGCCATTCAGAAGAAGGGCGCCTGCTGCGCCGGCCAGGACATCCACGACGCGCGCACCGCCGCGCAGGGTCTGGGCATCGCGCACTACGTCCTCGACTACGAAAGCCGCTTCAAGCAACAGGTCATCGACGACTTCGCCGACGCCTATCTGCGCGGGGAAACGCCGATCCCCTGCATCCGCTGCAACCAGACGGTGAAGTTCCGCGACCTGCTGGACGTCGCCCGCGACCTGGGGGCGGCGGCCATGGCCACCGGCCACTATGTGCGGCGCGAGGTGGGGCGCGCCGGCCCGGAGCTGCACCGCGCCGCCGACGCCAACCGCGACCAGTCCTACTTTCTGTTCGCGACCACCGCCGAACAGCTCGACTACCTGCGCTTTCCCCTGGGCGCCCTGCCGAAGCCCGCCGTGCGCGCCGCCGCCGCCGAGCTGGGACTGGCCGTGGCCGACAAGCCCGACAGCCAGGACATCTGCTTCGTGCCGGAGGGCCGCTACACCACGGTGATCGACCGCCTGCGCCCGCAAGGCGCCCTGCCCGGCGACATCGTCCACCTGGACGGCCGGGTGATCGGCCGCCACGAGGGCGTCACCCGCTACACCATCGGCCAGCGTCGCGGTCTGAACGTCGCGGTCGGCGACCCGCTGTTCGTGGTGCGCATCGACGCCGCCAGCCGCCAGGTGATCGTCGGCCCGCGCGAGGCGCTGCTGACCTCGGCGTTGACGCTGAAAGAAACGAACTGGATCGGCGACGGCGGTTCCATCGCCGCGGCCTGCGAGGCCGCACGCCTGGTGCTGGCACGTGTGCGCTCAACCCGCGAGCCGGTCGCCGGGCGCCTGGCGCTGATCGACGGCCAGCCGGGCGTGCGCCTCGACACGGCGGAGGAAGGCGTCGCCCCCGGCCAGGCCTGCGTCCTCTACGCGCCGGAGGATCCCACCCGCGTGCTGGGCGGCGGCTTCATCGCCGGCGCGGTGCGGGCCGGGGGCTAACGGGCGGTCGCGACCGGGGCTGCGACCACAGGCGCGGCGATCTCGTTGCGGCGCAGGAACGGGGCGGTCCAGGGCGGGTCGTAGAACCAGGCGGTCGGTTCGCCGCTTACCCGCCAGGCGCCGTTCGCCAGCCCGGCCGTCAGGCCCCGCGTGCGCGATGTCACCGTCGCCGCGTTCGCCGAGCCGGAGAACCGCAGCACCGCGTAGTCCTGCGCCGGAACCTCGACGATGCGCACGGCGGGATCGTTCGGGGTCGGCAGGGCGTCGCGGCGGTATTTGGCCGGCATGAAGAACTGCACCCGCCACTGGCCGTCAGGGCCGGCGGCCTGCTGCGCCACCGGGGCGGTCATGGCAATCTTCTGGGCTACCCCCATCTGGGCGAGCGAAGTCTGGGCCACCGGCGCGGTCATGGCGATCGAGGTCTTGGCGGTATTGGCCCCGAAGATGTAGCCGGCAACCTTGCGAAATCCGTCGCTGCGCGCCTCCATTGATGGCCCGGAGACGGTCGTTTCCGCCGCCAGACGGAGGCCGTAGCGCCGGATCTCGATCTGCCCGACCCGTTCAACAAGGGTGTACCGCGGCTCTTCGGTTCCGGCCCGGATGCCGAACAGTCCCCCGACGCCGGCGGCGATGGCCACCGCGGTTTCCGCAACGCTCGACATGGATGTGCTCCCTCTTGATCGCTATATGGGCACGATGAGCCAGACTTCCGACCCCGTCGTCATCGCCAGCTATGCCCGCACGCCGATGGGTGGTTTTCAGGGGGTGTTCGCGCCCGTCAAGGCCACCGAGCTCGGGGCCGCCGCCGTGCGCGCCGCAGTCGCCCGCGCGGGCGTCCCGCCTGACGCCGTCGAGCAGATCATCATGGGCTGCGTGCTGCCCGCGGGCCTCGGCCAGGCGCCGGCGCGGCAGGCGGCGATCGGCGCGGGCCTGCCCACCTCGGTCGAGGCCACCACGGTCAACAAGATGTGCGGCTCGGGCATGCAGGCCGCGATCCTCGCGCACGATGCGCTGGCGGCCGGCTCCGTCGATGTCATTGTCGCCGGCGGCATGGAGAGCATGACCAACGCCCCCTACCTCTTGACCCGGCACCGCGCCGGCGCCCGCATCGGCCACGACACCGCGTTCGACCACATGTACCTGGACGGCCTGGAGGACGCCTACGAGCCCGGCCGGCTGATGGGCTCGTTCGCCGAGGAGACCGCCCGGCAGTACCAGTTCGCCCGCCAGGATATGGATGCGTTCGCAATCCTTTCGCTCACCCGCGCCCGGGCGGCCAGCGAGAGCGGCGCCTTCGCCCGCGAGATCACCCCGTTCGAAGTGGTCACCGGCCGGGGGGCCATCCTTATCGACACCGACGAGCAGCCGGCGAAAGCCGACCCGGCCAAGATCCC
>JANXXA010000151.1 GCA_025350885.1 Phenylobacterium sp. | reverse complement strand
CGAGAGCGGGACGAGCGCCATCTCGCTCGCCAAGCTGGTCATGCTCGCCGACGCCCTGCAGGTCCCGGCCAGCTTCTTCGTCGAAAACCTGAATTTCGGGGCCAGGCAGCCCGCCGACGCGCAGATCGAGACCTTTCGCGCGAACGCCGCCTGAATGTCGACGGGCTTGGCGGGCGGACGCAGGTTGGTTAAGCCGACGCCCATGAGCGACGTCACGATCTACCACAATCCGGCCTGCGGAACCTCGCGCAACACCCTGGCCCTGCTGCGCGACAGGGGCGTGGAGCCGACCATCGTCGAGTACCTCAAGGCCGGGTGGACAGAGACCCAGCTGAACCTGCTGCTCGACCGCCTCGGCGTCCCGGCCCGAGACATCCTGCGCGTGCGCGGAACCTCGGCTGAGGATCTCGGCCTGACCGACCCGAGCGTCCCGCAGGCCAGGCTGATCGCCGCGATGATCGCGGATCCCGCGCTGGTGGAGCGGCCGATCGTGGTCACCCCCAAGGGCGCGGCGCTCTGCCGGCCCGCCGAGCGGGTGCTGTCGCTGCTCTAACCGCAGCGCAGCCTTGGCCCAGGTCAGGCGTCGAAAACGATCACCGAGCGGGCGACCGCGCCGGTCTTCATCTCGGTGAAGGCTTCGTTGACCTCGGCCAGCTTGATGCGGCGCGAGATCATGTCGTCGAGCTTAAGCTTGCCGGCCATGTAGAAATCCACCAGCCGCGGCATGTCCACCGGAAAGCGGTTGGAGCCCATCAGCGAGCCCTGGATACGCTTCTCGCCAAGGAAGGCCGCGCCCATCAGGGTGATGGTCTGGCCCAGCGGGATCATGCCGATCACGTTGGCCGTGCCACCGCGGCGCAGCATGTTGAAGGCCTGCTCGGCGGTCTTCGAAAGCCCGATGGCCTCGAAGGAGTGCTGGACGCCGCCCTTGGTCATCTCGAGCACTTCCTTGACCACATCGGTTTCACCGGCGGCGATGAAGTCGGTGGCCCCGAAGGCCTTGGCCATGTTCGCCTTGCCGGGCGACATGTCGATGGCGATGATCCGGCTGGCGCCCGCCAGCGCCGCGCCGTTGATCGCCGCCAGGCCGACCCCGCCGCAGCCGATCACCGCGACCGTGTCGCCGGGTCGGACATTGGAGGTGTGGAATACCGCGCCGACGCCGGTCATCACCCCGCAGCCGATCAGGGCGGCGCGATCCAGCGGCATGTCCTTGCGGATCGCCACGCAGGCGTGCTCGTGGATCAGCATCTGCTCGGCGAAGGAGGACAGGTTCAGGTACTGCATCATCGGCCCCTTGGCCGAACTCAGACGCGGTTCATCCTCCGGGCCGCGCTTGGTCTCCGGCGAGACGCACAGGCTCATGTGGCCGGTGAGGCAGGACTCGCAGTGACCGCAGAACGCCGACAGGCAGGTGATCACATGGTCGCCCGGCTTCACGGTGCGGACTTCGGAGCCCACCTGCTCGACGACGCCGGCGCTCTCGTGGCCCAGCACCGCCGGCAGCGGGTGCGGATAGGAGCCCTCGATGAAATGCAGGTCGGAGTGGCAGACGCCGGCCGCGGCGGTGCGGATCAGCACCTCGTGCGGCCCGGGCTTGTTGATCTGCACCTCTTCGATCTGCAGTGGCGTGCGCACTTCGCGCAGGACGGCGGCCTTCATGGCGTTTTCCCCTTGAATCGGAGCCCGCTGGCCGGGCCTTCCTCGCAGAGCCTTATCGCCGATCAGCCGGGCCGGCCAAGGGCTTTCGCCGCTGATCGGTGCAAAACCTGCCGCGGGCGCGCAAACCTGTCGACAGGCGGAGCCCTTCGCCGCAAGACAGGCGCTGATGGACGAGCCGCCGACGCCCCGCCGGGTCTGGGAAGTGTTCCAGGCCTTCCTGGTCCAGGGCCTGACCGCATTCGGCGGCCCGGTGGCGCATCTCGCCAGTTTCCGCCGCGAGTTCGTCGCGCGCCGGGCCTGGCTGTCGGACGCCGCCTTCGCTGACCTGCTGGCGCTGGCTCAGTTTCTGCCGGGACCCGCTTCGAGCCAGCTGGGCATGGCCATCGGCCTGCGACGCGCGGGCTACCTCGGTTTGCTGGCCGCCTGGCTCGGCTTCACCCTGCCGGCCGGTGTGGCGATGATCGGCCTGGCCTATGCGGCGCCTCAGCTCACCGCCGTCGGGGGCCGAGGTTTCCTGCACGGATTGCAGGTCGCCGCGGCCGCCGTGGTGCTGCAGGCGCTGATCGGCATGGCGCGCGCGCTGGCCGTCGGGCCGATCCGGGCCGGCATCGCCATCGGCGCGACGGCCGGCCTGGTGATCGCTCACGGTCCGGTGGCCCAGATCCTGGCGTTGTGCGCCGGCGGCCTGTTCGGCCTGCTGATGCTGCGCGACGCAGCGCCCGCCACGCCGCCGGACGGTGCGGCCAGCCGGGACATTCCTGTCGCGGTCCCGGCGATCGCG
Organism: Phenylobacterium sp.; assembly: GCA_025350885.1. Lineage (GTDB taxonomy): Bacteria > Pseudomonadota > Alphaproteobacteria > Caulobacterales > Caulobacteraceae > Phenylobacterium. The sequence goes on along the minus strand of JANXXA010000151.1, from coordinate 8,129 downwards.
CTGGCGGCGTTCGTGCTGTTGCTGGGCCTGACGCCGTTCCTGGCGAGCTTCCTGGACAGTCCTGAGCTGGGCCTGGCCAGTGTCTTCTATCGTACCGGCGCCTTTGCGTTCGGCAGCGGTCATGTGGTGCTGCCGCTGTTGCAGAGCGAGATCGTTGGCCGGGGCTGGCTCGACCAGGACAGCTTCCTGGCGGGGTATGGCGCGGTGCAGGCCCTGCCCGGCCCGCTGTTCAGCTTCGCCGGCTTCGTCGGTGCGGCCCAGACGGTGGCCCCGGGGGGATGGCGCGGTGGTCTGATCGCGCTAGGGGCGATCTTCCTGCCCAGCCTGCTGTTGGTGGCAGGCGTGCTGCCGTTCTGGGACCGGTTGAAGACCTTGCCCGGCGCGCGCGGCGTGCTGGCCGGGGTCAACGCCGTGGTGGTCGGTGTGCTGGCGGCGGCGCTGTGGAACCCGCTGCTCTCGACGGCGATGCAGCGTCCCGGCGACTGGGCGCTGGCGGCGGGCGCGTTTGTCTTCCTGTTCGTCGCCGGCCTGCCCCCGTGGATCGTGGTGGTCGGCCTGGGCGTCCTGACCGGCGTGTTCACGCCCTGAGCGGAGTTCAGGCGCCCGACGCCTGCGCCAGGGAACGGGACAGGCTGAACCGGGGCAGCTTCGGCCAGGCAAACCGCCAGACCTTGCGAGCCGGGATGCAGGCCTCCAGCGCCGCGAGCAGGGCCTCGACCGGGCCATCGTTGATGAAGTGGTTGGCGCCCGGCGTGCGGATGAACCGGATCGGCCGTCGCGTCACCGTCTCAGCGGCCAGCCGCTCGGCGACCTCGATCGGCGCGAAATCATCACGGTCGCCGTGGATCATGTGGATCGGGATGCTCAGCTGGCCCAGCGCGCGCCGGGCGTGGGCCAGCTGCGGCCGCTGGCCGGAGCATTCGACGACGGCGTGGCGCAGGTCGCGCGGCAGCATCTTCAAGGCGCGGGCTCCCACGTCCAGCAGCCAGCGCGCCGTGGGTCCGGTGTCGGCGAAGAACCCTGACAGCAGCACCAGGCTGGTCACCCGGCCCGGGTGCGCCTGGGCCATCAGCGAGGCGATAGCCGCGCCATAGCTCTGGCCCACCAGCATCACCCTTTGCCCGCGCGCGGCGACCAGCAGGGGCGCCAGCGCCTCGGCCTGCGTGCGGATATCCTGAACCGGATCCTGTGGTTCGGAGGCGCCATAGCCTGGCCTGTCGACGACGATCATCTCCCGGTCAGCGGGCAGTGCCGCCAGGGTCTCGACCCAGTATTCGGCCCAGGACGGCGCGCCGGTGATCACCACGATCTTCCAGGCCGCCGGCCGCGCCCGCGGCGTCTCCAGCGCCGAGATCCGCCAGCCGTGCCCGCCGCCAGCGATGAAGCTGGTGCGGCGCACCACCGTGCCGGGATAGTCGGCCGAGGTCGGCGCATGCTCGGTGCGGCCGCGCGCGGCGCTCTCGAACGAGGCCCAGCCCATCGCCAGCAACCCTTTGGGCCTCTTGCGCGCCATCCTGTCGGCCTCCTCAGGTCACACCCCTACACCTGAGGTCGCTAACGCCCGGTTCAAGGCCGGGTTCGACGGGACCGCGGGCACCGGGCCGGTTTCGCCGCCGCCTGTGGCTTTGGCGTCGGTCGCACGGCGAGGCGCTGGACAATTCAACAGCGTGGAGCATAGTCAGCAAGATTCGAATCCTGCGGGTTTGGCGAAATATGCGAGTTTCATCGGCGGAGTTTCTAAAGAGCTATGGCGCCGTGAGCGACAAGGCGCTGAGCGAGCCTGTCACCATCACGAGAAACGGCCGTGATCGCCTGGTATTGCTCTCTGCGGAGGAGTTTGAGCGCATCCGCCGCTATGCCCCTCGGGCGCGAGGTATCGAGGAGCTGACGGACGAGGAATTGGCGATGATCCGCGAGGCGCGGGTCGCAGCCCGGCACGATCACCTGAACGTCCTGCTCGACGACTGAGGTGAGGGTCCCGACGCCGGAGCCGGGACTGGTCATCCGCTACGCCTTCCTCTGGCGACGGGAATTTGACGCTGGGCGAGAGGAAGCCTTGAAAGACCGGCCATGCGCTGTGGTCATCGCCGCCCCGTTTGGCCGCGGATCGCACGCAGGTCTACGTTCTTGCTGTCACCCACACGCCGCCGAACGACCCGCGTCTGGCGATTGAGATCCCGCCCCGCGTCAAGCAGAACCTCGGACTTGACGAAGCAAGATCCTGGATCGTTCTTGATGAAATCAATGATTTTCTGTGGCCGGGATATGATCTGCGGCCTGTACCCGGACCGGCGCCCGGGCGCATGGAATATGGGGTGCTGCCCCCACGCTTCTTCGATGCGGTGCGAACGGCGTTTCTCGCGCTCGCTCACGAGCGGCGGGTAAAGCGGGTCCCGCGAGCCTAGACCCTCTCCGTTGCCCACGGTCCGCGGGAAGCAACTCACGCCGGAGCCGGTCCGACTGGGTTGAGCATCGCCCGCAACTCCCGCTTCAGCACCTTTCCGGTCGGGCCGATCGGCAGGGTCTCGACGATGCGCACCTCGTCCGGCGTCCACCACCTGGCGACGCGGGCCGCGACGTGGGCTTTCAGGTCTTCCGGGTCCGCCGTCTGGCCGGGCCGCAGGGTGACCAGCAGCAGCGGCCGTTCGTCCCATTTCGGGTGCGGCACGCCCACGGCGGCGGCCATGGCCACGGCGGGGTGGGAACAGACCGCGTCTTCCAGGTCGAGCGTCGAGATCCACTCGCCACCGGACTTGATCACGTCCTTCGCCCGGTCGGTGAGCCGCAGGTAGCCGGCGGCGTCGATCGTTGCGATGTCGCCGGTGTCGAACCAGCCGTCGTCGCCGAACACCTCCGACCCGTCATGCTTGAAGTAGGCCGATGCGACCCAGGGACCGCGCACCTGCAAGGCGCCGGCCGTTGTCCCGTCGCGCGGGGCGATCTCGCCGTGTTCGTCGATGATCCGCAGATCGACGCCCCACAGACCCCGGCCCTGCTTCAGCTTGCGCCGCAGGGTGGCGTCGGCGTCCTCGCCGGCATGCTCCGGCAGCGGTGTGTTAATGACGCCCAGCGGACTGGTCTCGGTCATGCCCCAGATCTGCCGCACCTGGCCGCCCAGCCGATCCTCGATGCGGGCGACCAGCGCCGCCGTCGGCGCCGAGCCGCCCACCGCGATGGTCTTCACCGAGGTCAGCCGCGCGCCGGTGCCGTCCAGGTGATCGGCCACCCCGACCCAGATGGTCGGCACGCCCAGGAGGAAGGTGACGCCCTCGCTCTCGATCAGCTCGGCGATGCTGGCCCCGTCCAGCGCGCGGCCCGGCAGCACCAGGCTCGCGCCGACCAGCGGCGCCGCGTAGGGCGTACACCAGGCGTTGGCGTGGTACATCTGGGCGCACGGCATCACCACGTCGCGGGCCGAGAAGTTGAAGGCGTCGGGCAGCGCCAGCGCCATGGCGTGCAGCACCGTCGAGCGGTGGCCATAGAGCACCCCCTTGGGATTGCCGGTGGTGCCGGAGGTGTAGCAGAGGCCGGACGCCTGCCGCTCGTCCAGCGCCGGCCAGTCGAAGTCCGGCGAGTTGGCCCCGATCAGCTCTTCATAGATCAGGGTGTCGGCGGGGGAGTTGGCAGGCAGGTGCGCGCGGTCGGTCATCGCCACGCGGGTCCGGATCGTCGGCATGCGCACGGCCAGCTCGGCCACCTGGCCGGCGAAGGTGATGTCGAAGAACAGCACGCTGTCTTCGGCATGGTTGGCCACCCAGACAATCTGGTCGTCGGAGAGCCGGGGATTGATGGTGTGCAGGATCGCGCCGATCCCGGTGACCGCGAAATAGAGCTCGAAGTGCCGGTGCGTCGACCAGGCCAGCGTCGCCACCCGGTCCCCCGGCTTCACCCCCATGGCGATCAGCGCATTGGCCATCCGTCTGGTGCGGATGAGCGCGTCGGCATAGCCATAGCGATGGATCGGCCCCTCGACGGTGCGGTCCACCACCTGGCGATCCGGGTGGTACTGGGCGGCATATTCCAGGATCGACGGCAGCAACAGCGGCCGGTCCATCATCAGCGCCAGCATGCGGCCACTCCCTCATCGTCTATCCGCCGACGCTAGCCCATTCGCGGCGGCGTGCGTAGGCGGCGCGGCGCGCAAGCCCCAAGCGGCCGCGCAGGCGGGAGCTAGGCCCTTTTTAACCACGGAAAACACGGAAAGAGCACGGAAAGCGCCGGCGTTCTTCCGTGCTCTTGCCGTGTTTTCCGTGGTTCCAATGGGAAGGCGCTGCTGCGCTGGCTTCTCAGGATCAGGCCGTTCGTGTGGTTAGCGTGGGTCGCGGACAACCGCTCAGCCGGAACTTCGGTGTTCCCCAGTCTCGTCCGGCGCCTCGCCCTCCTCATCGTCGCCTGGCGGATCGGGCAGGTTGCGCCAGCCTTCGGCGCCCTCGACCGACAGGCCGAGGCTCAGGCATATGCGCGCCACATGGTCGTCCAGCGGCTCGGCGCAGAAGCCGTCGCCCAGGCATTCGCGGGTGATCACGTCCTCCAGCGCTTCCTCGCAGTCCTCCAGCCCTTCTTCAGCCTCGACCTCGTTCCAGATCACCCGCAGGGCCGCGGCGCGAACCTCGCGGATGCGCCGCGCAACAGCGACGCCGCCGGGTCTGGCGGGCTGGGCGTCCTTCGTCCCCTGTTCCCGCTCGCGCCGGAACCGCGCCTTCAGCGCCAGCGTCTGGCGCAGCGACCGGGCGATCCGCTGATAGGTGCGCCCATGCTCGGCGAGCTCCGAGACGTCTTCCGCCGCCATCAGCCGCCCATGCACCCGCTCCGCCGCCGAAAGATCGCAGGCGGCCAGCCGGGCAAGCATCTCCTCATCGCTGATGTCGAGGGCGTCGGACATGGGCGGGAGTGAAACACGGCGGTACGTCAAGGGCGGACTTGGGGCTGCGCGCTAGTTTGGATTACGTCTGCGGATGATTTCGAGAAGCGCCTGCATATGACGGCGTTTACCATCGGTCTGGTCCGGAAGCTGCGCAACCCGTTCGGCGACAACGTCGAGGTCTACGAGCTTCGCGGCATAGGCAACGCTCACCCAGTCAACATCCTTTTCGCGCCCGGCGCAGAGCTTTGAGGCGGCGATATCGTCAGGGTGAGGGACGATTGCGACGACGCCGTTCGTCGCTGGAGAAGAGTAGCGTCTGCACCGTTCTCGCCAGTCAATTGGCAGCACCGCTGTGTGCGGGCCGACACCATCGACATAGTAGCCGTGGGTGTCATCAAATACCGATAGATGCCCGATATTCTCAAGGAGATCAGATATTTGTTCCGCCGTTTCGTCGCTTACGTCTGAGGCAAAAATATCAGCCTCGCGGCTCAGCATAAGCTGCTTGGGGACATGTCGATGCCACGCGAATATCGCGTTTGAGCCGACAAGAACAAAGCTTTTGTGGGCGGTCAGGTCGCCCGCGGCGCGGAGCAGATGATCGAGATCGTCCCGCGTCATCAGGCGCCGGATCGCGCAAGCGCCCTGACGTCATCTGGCGGGATAACGACAAAGACCGGTGCGGTTTCCCGCAACGTGGCCCCACGCTCGTCATCCGTCAGAAAACGATCAATGAGGTCATCAACCGGCAACTGAAGCGCGTCGGTCCAGAGCTTGTAGATCCGCGTCTGGTGAGGATCGGCTTTCACATGCCGCTCAAGATAACTTTGACCCCTGGCGACAAGGTCCGGCCGCTCCAGCAGCCGCTTGGCGAGAAGCAGGGCGCGAACGTAGCTGCGAAAATCGTGGCTGTCGCGAAACGTGCGCTTCCGCCGAATTTTCCCGTCAAGCTCGGTCCCCAGCGAGAAATCTGCTGTGCTCATATCCATGAGCGCAAACCTAGCACACCCCGATAAACGGCTGCTAACCGATCACGCTGCCGATCTCAGAACGGTAGGAATTCGGAGTTCGCATCACGGAGGAGATGGAACAATTGCTCCTGTCCCTCTTTCCCCCACGGATCCCGGATTGCGGTGATAGCTCTACGCCAGAAAGGGGTCACGCGCCACTTTCAGACGTGGCCTAGCCGCAGCGGACGGAACAAAGCGATACGTGTCTTCCCCATCCACCGCCAGAACGCAGCAGATGAAGCTTGCCCCCTCCACCACCCGCGAAGCGGCGGGCGGTCCCCCGCCCGCCGCTTCGCGGGGAGATAGTGCGCCGCCTAGTTGCTCGCGCCCTTCGCGGGGGCGCCGGCTGCGTCATGGTCGGCGTTGCGGGCGCCGGCAAGGATGCCGGGGAGCGCGTAGTTGCCCTCGTTGCAGGCGTATTCGTAGATCACGCCCTGCATCGGCGCGAACTCGTACTCGCCGCCCCAGGGCTGGTCCCAGGAGGTCGGTGCGCTGACCGTGAACGCATAGCGCAGCCGGTCCTTGGCGGTGCGGGTCAAGCGCTCGGTGATCGTCAGGTCCTTCCACGCGCCCTGGAACGCCTGTTTCTGCGGGATGTGGTTGGTCTCGATGACCAGGGTGTCGCCGTCCCACCAGCCGATGGAGTCGCCGAACCAGGGCCGCATATCGTCGGCGCGGTGCTGGGAATGCAGCCGCAAGATGCGGGTGTCGTGGACCATCTCGACCTGGATGGCGATGGCGTCCTTGGTCTGCACGATGTTGTAGTCGTTGTTGTAGAAGCCGTTGGGCAGCATCGGCGGACCGACGTTGCCGCCGAACATGATGCAGCGCTCGCTGAGCGGCCGGTTCTCCGGATTGTCGTAGGAGCCCAGGGGGTCGCGGCTGCCCTCGCCGCCGCCGCTGTAGTAACCGGCCGTCGTGGCCGCGGCGGTCCGGCGCGGCGGAACGTGGCCGTCCCGCGTGGTGAGGAGCGAGGTGCGCGGCTGGCCGCCGACCCGCATCACCGTGTGGCCGGGATCGAGCCAGCCGCGGTTGTAGCCGCCGACATCGCCGCCGGCCGCCAGGAACGACGGCTTGAGCTCCAGCCCGTTGGGGGCGTTGACCGGCGCGTCGGGGTCGGTGCGCTTGTTGCCCACGTCGACCTGATGGGCCTCGTCGGTTTCCAGCGCCCGGGTCTCCGCCGGGGTGAAGGCGGATCGGTCGCCGAGTTTGCTGTCGCGGCTCATCGGGGTCAGCGTCGCGTTGGACCAGTAGCCGCCGATGTCAGGCTGACCGGACGCCGTGCGCGGCGCCTTGTAGGGCGCCTGGGCTGACGCCGCGAACGGGGCCAGGGCGACGATGACGGGGCCCGCGATTGCCAGGGCTACGATGGCGGGGGCGGCGATACTGGTGATCTTCATGCTGAAGTGTCCCAAGACTTGGCCGGAGGGTTGGTGTCAACGTAGCCTTGGGCCGCGTCCCGAGCCACTGTCATCATGTAGTTCACGTCGGTGTCGTGGCTTTGCGACCAGCGGCCGCTGAGCGGGTCGAAGACCACGCCGTAAGGGCCGTCGACGGTCACCTGCGCGTCGGCCAGGAAGCCGCGCAGTTCCGCCGGCTTGAGGAACTTTGACCAGTCGTGGGTGCCGACGGGCAGCCAGCGCAGCGCATACTCCGCCCCGAGTTTGGCCAGCGCGAAGGCTTTCAGCGTGCGGTTCAGCGTGGCGACGATCATCAGGCCCCCCGGCCCAAGCTTGGTGGGCTTAAGCATGGCGGCGCAGTCACGCAGGAACGCGCCCGGATCGGCGACATGCTCGATCACCTCCATGTTGAGGATCACGTCGAAGCTCTCGCCGGCCGCCAGCATCGCCTCGGCCGTCGAGCAGCGGTAGTCGATGGAAAGGCCCTGCTCGGCGGCGTGCGCGGCGGCCGTGCCGATGTTGCGCTCCGAAGCATCGACGCCCACGACCGTGAACCCCAGCCGGGTCATCGGCTCGCTGAGCAGCCCGCCGCCGCAGCCGATGTCCAGCAGCCGCAGGCCCTCGAACGGCCGCCGCGCCGCGCCGTCGCGCCCGAAGCGGTAGAGCGCCTGGTCCCGGATGAAGCCGAGCCGGGTCGGATTGAATTTGTGCAGCGGGGCGAACTTGCCCTTCGGGTCCCACCATTCCGCCGCGATCTTCGAGAACCGGGCAACCTCGGCGGGGTCGATGGAGGATCGGGCGGCGGCGCTCATCACCTCACCGTATCAGCACGACTTCGACGCCCAGCGCTTCGAG
>JANXXA010000244.1 GCA_025350885.1 Phenylobacterium sp. | reverse complement strand
AAGAGGTAGCTTGATAGCTATCTTCTTTGAAGGATCGAGAGCGTAGCTCACTTTCGATACAGGATCAACGATGATAAGGAACCTGACAATTTCTCTGCCGTTGTCGTGACGCCTTTCCATCCGAGGTGGGCCACGAGATCGCCTCGGTGCTGGCGGGCGAGCCGAACCTGACAGCCCGGATGGCCACCGTGGCCGCGATGCTGGCCGCCAGCTTCGACCACTATCTGTGGACCGGCTTCTATGGGGTCGATCCCGACAAGCGCGAGGAACTGGTGGTCGGACCCTATCAGGGGAAGCTGGGCTGCCTGCGGATCGCCTTCGGCCAGGGGGTCTGCGGGACCGCGGCGCGCAGCCGCCAGACCCAGATCGTCGACGATGTCCACGCCTTTCCCGGCCACATCGCCTGCGACAGCCGCGCGATGAGCGAGATCGTGGTGCCGGTGGTCGACGCCGAGGGCCGCCTGATCGCCGTCTTCGACGTGGACTCCGATCACCCCGCCGCCTTCGACTCCGTCGACCGCGAGGGCCTCGAGCGAATTCTCCAGGATACCTTCGCCGATTGAGTTGGATCGACATTCAACTCGGCCAGGGTTGTCCAGAGGATAGTTCTGGGGCTGGCTTCTCCTCCTCCGTAGGGGGAGGGGGACCACACGAAGTGTGGTGGAGGGGGAACGCTGCCCCCTCGGCGTGAAAGGCTCGCCCCCTGTGAAAGCTCCGTTCAGCGCGCCAGGTCGCTGTGCCGGTGGAAACCCCGCCCGAGGATCTGGACGCCGCCCTGAGGACGGTCGATCAATGGGCAATGGGGTTGGAATAGCCCCGGACGCGGTGCGGCGGCGTTCCCCCTCCACCGCGTTCCGCGGTCCCCCTCCCCCTACGGAGGAGGAGAACAACGTCTCGCTTGCGGCTTCATAGAAGTCTCGGTTTCGCCCGGGACCGGCCATTGTCTTCCGCAGCGGCGCCGGCTTAGATCGGTGTCTCAGCGTTTTAGAAACCCAAGGGAGCTCAGGCCATGGCCGAAGCCTATATCGTCGCCGCCACGCGGACCGCCGGCGGGCGCAAGGGGGGACGGATGCGGGGGTGGCATCCCGCCGACCTGGCCGGTTCGGTGCTCGATGAGCTGATGGTCCGCACCGGCATGGACCCGGCCGCCGTCGAGGATGTGATCATGGGGTGCGTGACCCAGGCCGGCGAACAGTCGACCAACATCGCGCGCAACGCGGTGCTGGCCTCGAGGCTGCCGGAAAGTGTCCCGGGCACCAGCGTCGACCGCCAGTGCGGGTCCTCGCAGCAGGCTCTGCATTTCGCCGCCCAGGCGGTGATGAGCGGGACCATGGACGTGGTGATCGCGTCCGGCGTGGAGAGCATGACCCGCGCCCCGATGGGCATGTCGGTGGTGCTGCCCGCCAAGGAAGGTCTGGGCCTGCCGAAGAGCCCCAGGATGGAGGACCGCTATCCCAACATCCAGTTCAGCCAGTTCGTGGGCGCCGAGATGGTCGCGGCCAAGTACGGCCTGACGAAGGAGCAGCTCGACGCCTTCGGCTATCTCAGCCACCAGCGTGCCATCGCCGCCACCCAGGGCGGAGCGTTCAAGGACGAGATCCTGGCTCTGGACGGCCTGGACAAGGAAGGCGCGGTGGTGCGCCACGACAGCGACGAGGGCATCCGCTACGACGTCAGCCTGGACGGCATGCGGGCGGTCAAGCTGCTGCAGGAGGGCGGGCGGATCACCGCGGCGACCTCCAGCCAGATCTGCGACGGCGCGTCCGGCGTGATGATCGTCTCGGAACAGGCGCTGAAGGCGCACAACCTGACGCCGATGGCGCGGATCCATCACCTGTCGCTGCTGGGCCACGATCCGGTGATCATGCTGGAAGCCCCGATCCCGGCCACCGAACGCGCCTTGAAGCGGGCCGGCATGTCGATCGACGACATCGACCTCTTCGAAGTCAACGAGGCTTTCGCCTCGGTGCCGGTCGCCTATCTCCAGCACCTGAAGGCCGATCCGGAGCGGGTCAACGTCAACGGCGGGGCGATCGCGCTCGGCCACCCGCTGGGCGCCTCGGGAACCAAGCTGATGACCACGCTGATCCATGCGCTGAAGGCGCGGGGCAAGCGGTACGGCCTGCAGACCATGTGCGAAGGCGGCGGCATGGCCAACGTGACCATCGTGGAGCGGCTTTAGGGAGCCACTGACATGACCGGCCGCATCATCGCGATCACCGGGGCGTCGGGCGTGCTGGGCGCCGCGGTCGCCGTGGCGGCGGTCGAGCAGGGCTGGCGGCCGGCGCTGATCGACTTTTCGACGGCACCGCCTGAGGCGCCAGACGGCCCCGACGTGCTGTTCCTCGGTGGCGTCGACCTGACCGACGCCAACGCCGCGGGGGCCGCCATCGACGCCGTGGCGGATCGGTTCGGCGGGATCGACGCGCTCCTGAACATCGCCGGCGGCTTTTCGTGGGAGAAGGTCGAGGGATCAACCGGCGAGACCTGGAAGCGGCTGTTCCTGATCAACGTGCAGACCGCGTCGAACGCCAGCCGCGCGGCGATCCCGCACCTTCGTCGTTCGGCCGCCGGGCGGATCGTCAACGTGGGGGCCAATGCGGCCCTGAAGGCCTCGCTGGGCATGGGGCCCTATGCCGCCTCCAAGGCCGGCGTGCACAGCCTGACCCAGGCCCTGGCGGAGGAACTGAAGGCCGACGGGGTGACCGTCAACGCCGTGCTGCCTTCGATCCTCGACACGCCAGCCAACCGCGCCGACATGCCCAAGGCGGACTTCGCCAGCTGGGTGGCGCCCGCCGACCTCGCCTCGGTCATGCTGTTCCTGGCCAGCGAAGCGGCCGGCGCGGTGACCGGCGCCCTGATCCCGGTGACCGGACGGGTGTGAGCCCCTTGCCTGGAAGATTCTGTTACGCAGAAGTTGCACTGCGGCGGTGAAATTACGCAGTAAGCCCAACGTCCCTATCCGCGCGCCGTGAAGCTCGGCACAAGGTCGTCCGGGGAAGGGGAGCCCTGTCCGCGATGAGCCTTCTGCTGTTCCTGGCCGCGGCTGCCGCCCCGGCCGCCGAAGCCACGCCGGCTGACCGCGGCGTCATCGCCTTTCCGCCCAGCGCCTTCGCCGACGCCTCGCCGACCAGCGCCTACGACATGGTGATCCGCCTGCCGGGCTTCACCTTCGACAAGGGCGCGGTGGTCCGCGGCCTCGCGGACGCCGGGGGCAATGTGCTGGTCGATGGCCAGCTGCCGGTATCCAAGAACGATACCCTCGACGAGTTCCTCAAACGCATTCCCGCCAACGCGGTGGCGCGCGTCGAATTGATCCGCGGCGGCGCGCCCGGCATCGACATGCAGGGCAAGACCGTGGTGGCCAACGTGGTCCGCAAGACCACCGGCGGGTTCCGCGCCGCGGTCTCGCCAAGCGTCAACTTCATCTACGACGGCCGGGTGCTGAATGGCGGGCGGGCGGAGGCCCAGTGGCGGTGGTCCGGCGGTCGCTCGGCCGAGCTGGCGCAGGTCTATGGCAAGGGGCCCAGCGAGGAATTGGGCGACGGGGTCCGCACCCGCTTCTACGCCAACGGTTCGGTGCGGCTACGGTCAAACGTCGATGCCGACGCCGGCGGACAGCGGATCTGGACGACAGGCGCCTATGAGACCCCGCTGGCCGGGGGCCGGGCGCGGTTCACCGGCGCCTATCTGCTGAACCCATCCTATGCCGAGATCTATGATCGCTACGTTGGCGGCGGGCGGGAATATGAATACGACCACATCGATCGTCGGCAGATCGAGCTCGGCGGGCGTTTTTCCCGCGCCTTGACGCCACGGTTGGGGCTGGAGGCGGTAGTCTTCCAGCAGTTCAACGACTCCCAGACCAGCGTTCACTTTGAAGCGCCGGGCCTGACGCGCGACTTCGCGCTCGACCGCAAGGGCTCCGAGAGTGTCGGGCGGCTGACGCTGAAGCTGCGCGCCTCGCCCCGACTGACGCTGGAGGCCGACGCCGAAGGCGCGCTAAACAAGCTGGACAGCAAGACCGGCCTGGTGGTCAACGCCCGTGCCCTGGTTGTTCCCGCCGCCAATGTGCAGCTTCAGGAGACCCGCGGCGAGCTGACCCTGCGGGCGACCTGGCAGGCGAGCCCGTCGCTGTCGCTCGAGGCCGGCGTGCGCCAGGAGGGCTCGACGGTGACCTCGCGGGGCGATGTGGCGCTGCAAAAGACCCTGCAGTTCACCAAGCCCCGGCTGGCCGCCACCTGGATCCCTGATCCGGCCAGTCAGGTGCGCCTTCGGCTGGAACGCGAGGTGGGCCAGCTGAACTTCGATGATTTCGTGGCCGCCCCGGGCGTCGCTTCCACTGGCACGCTGTCGGCGGGCAATCCGGACCTGGCGCCGCAACAGGCCTGGGTCGCCGAGGCGGCCTATGAGCGGCGCTTCTGGGGCGCGGGCGCGGTCGTGCTGACCGCGCGCCGCTATCAGATCGCCAACGTCGTCGATCGCATCCCGGTGTTCGGCGCGAGCGGCGCCGTGCTGGCCGATGTGCCCGGCAATATCGGCAAGGGGACGAAGGACG
>JANXXA010000155.1 GCA_025350885.1 Phenylobacterium sp. | reverse complement strand
CCTCGTCCATCATGACCTGACGCGCTCAGGCCAAGTCGGGAGACGGCGGATGGACATCGAGATTGATGCCGAGGCCAAGGACAAGCGGCTGAACCGGATGGTGGCGGTGACGGTCGTGGTGCTGTCGATCTTCATGGGGCTCGCCCAGGTGAAGGACGGCAACATCGTCCAGAACATGGCCCAGGCGCAGTCCAACGCGGTCGACCACTGGGGTGAATACCAGGCCACCAAGACCAAGCTGCACATCGACGAGGTGGCGCTGGCTCAGGCGGGCTTCCTGGCCGGCCTCGGCGGCGAAAAGGTCGCCGCGGCGACCGGCGCCGAACAGACGCGGCTCGCCGGCGAAATCGCCAAATACAAGGGGGAGGCCCCGGGATTGAGGGCCCAGGCCGAGGGGTTCCAGGCGCAATATGACGCCTTCAATGTCCACGACGATCAGTTCGACGCCTGCGACGCCCTGATCGGTATCGCCGTCGCGGTCTCGGCGGTGGCGGCCCTGGCCGAGAGCTTCCCGGCGCTGGTCGTCGCCTGGCTGATCGGCGCGGGCGGCATCGTCATGGGGCTGGCGGGATTCCTCGGCCTGGCATGGAAGTCCCCGCTGGCCAGCCTGCTCAGTTAGGCGTCCTCGCTCGCCACGTCGGCGGGGTGGTAGTGGGTGACGATGTCCTCATGCTCGGCGACGCGGACCGCGCGGGCGACGTTCAGGCGGGTGAACAGATGGCCGGCTTTGCGGCCGCTGCGGGGCGACCCGGGCGGCTGGGTCAGCGACAGGTCCATCGAGGTGCCGACCAGCAGCACCTTGAAGCCGGCGGCCGTGGCCTGGACAACCGCATAGTTTCCCGCCGTCGGCAGGTGCGCCGCACCCTCCGGCCGCCTACGGAAGCGATAGGACGCGCCGGACGCTCCCAGAAGGTCGATGAAATCACGCATGTCAGCTCTGGGTTGGCGGTGGATCGATCCGGGCCTCATCGGTCTGCGGCCTGGCGGAGCGGACGGTCGTTCTGACCCCGCGCCCACCGCCGCTGTGACCAACAAAGTCAACGGGACGGCTGTCAGAGCCCGGACGGGCAGTGCCCATCGGTAGCGGCGCAAGCCGCAACGCACAAGCGTCACAACAGCATGGCCTGGCCGGACCTATCCCCGCGCCTGTTCCTCCAGGTGACCGTCCTTCAGCGCGAAGACCCGGTCCATGTGGCGGGCGAGGTCAAGGTTGTGGGTGGCGACCAGGGCCGCGACGCCGGTGCGACGCGCCAGGGCGTAGAGGGTTTCGAACACCGCCGCCGAGGTGGTCGGGTCGAGGTTGCCGGTGGGCTCGTCGGCCAGCAGCAGGCGCGGCGAATTGGCCAGCGCGCGGGCGACGGCGACCCGCTGCTGTTCGCCGCCGGACAGCTGCGCCGGCTGGTGCTGAAGACGTTCGTTGAGGCCAAGTTCGCCCAGCAGTTCGGCTGCGCGGTCCTGTGCGCCGCGGCGCGTCCGGCCGGCGATCATCAGCGGCAGGGCCACATTGTCGAGCGCGGAGAATTCCGGCAGCAGGTGATGGAACTGGTAGACAAAGCCGATGGTCGCCAGCCGGATGCGGGTGCGGTCACGATCGTTCAGGCTCGAGCAGTCGCGGCCGAGAATGGCGATCCGCCCGGCGTTAGGACGTTCCAACAGACCGGCGGCGTGCAGCAGGCTCGATTTCCCCGAGCCCGAGGGTCCGACCAGCCCGACGATCTCGCCCGGCGCTATGTCGATGTCCGCGCCGCGAAGGACGGTGAGCGGGCCGGCGCCGGTGACATAAGACCGCTCCAGGCCGCGAATGGATAGAACTGCGTCTTCCGCAGGTTGGGGCCTACTCATAACGCAAAGCCTCCACCGGATCGAGGCGCGAGGCGCGCCAGGCCGGCGGCAGGGTGCAGATCATCGACACCGCCAGCGAGAACCCGACGATGACGGCGACCTCAAGCCAGTCGACCTTGGCCGGCAACCGAGACAGGAAATAGACGTCGGAGGAGAACACCGCCTGGCCAGTCATCCATTCGACGAGATTCTGGATCGGGCCGATGTAGAGCGAGACCAGCGCGCCCAGCGCCAGGCCGGCCAGCGTTCCCAGGCCGCCGATGGTGGCGCCGGCCATGAAGAAGATGCGCAGGATCGCGCCCTGCCCCGCCCCGATGGTCCGCAGGATGGCGATGTCACGGCCCTTATTCTTCACCAGCATGGTCAGGCTGGAAATGATGTTCAGGGCGGCGATGGCCACGATAAGCATCAGGATCAGCCGCATGACGCTGCGCTCGATCTTCAGCGCGCCCCAGTAGGAGGCGTCGCGCTGGGTCCAGTCGGTCACCAGAGCGGCGGGACCGGCGGCGCGGGCCACGGCGGCCTTCAGCCTGGACGCCTGGTCGGGATCGCGAACGCGCACCTCGATGGCGTCGGTCGTGCCTTCGCGGCCGAAGAACAGCTGCGCCTGGGCCAGCGGCATGAAGATATACGCCTGATCGTACTGGCTCATCCCGGCGGTAAAGGTCCCACCGACCGTATAGGGTTTCTGCAGGGGCGTGCCGCCGAACGCCGTGGCGCCGCCGGAGGGTGAGATCAGCGAGACGGTGTCGCCCGGCTTGACGCCCACCTGCTCGGCCAGCCGGTCGCCCAGGATGACCACATCGCCGCCGTAGTCACCGTCGCCAAAGCCCTTGGTCGATCCCCGCGTGATGTTGCCAGAGACTACGCGAGTGGCGGCCAGGTCGCGTGGCGACAGCCCCCGGACCATTGCGCCGGTGACCTGGTTAGGCCCCATGGCGATGGCCTGGGCCTCGATGACCGGGGCCGCCTGGACAACGCCTGGAACCTTAAGGATACGGGCCACGGCGAGGTCGCGCTCAGGCCCGTCGAGCACCGCCCCGGTGACAAAGATATGGCCGTTGAAACCGAGGATCTTGCCCAGAAGCTCGGCGCGAAAGCCGTTCATCACCGACATGACGATGATCAGCACCGCCACGGCGACCATGATCGCGGCGAAGGAGATGATCGAGATCAGCGCCACCCCGCCCTGGCTGCGTCGGGCGCGCAGATAGCGCCCGGCCAGCATCCGTTCCCAGGCTCCAAAGGGCCGGGCTCTTGTGGCGGCGAGGTCGGTCATTGGGCCAAAACCAAGTGCCCGCGCGAGCGGGCGCTCACCCGTCTGGAACCACGAAATACACGAAGTACACGAAAGGGGGCGATGCCGGTCCAAGCGCATGGCGCGAGCGCGGCATTTTCGTGTACTTCGTGTTTTTCGTGGTTTGAAATCAATGGCCTGCAGCCGGAGTTGGGGCTCACCCGATGATGGCCTTCAGCGCGGCGTCCAGCGGCAGGGTCTGGCGCTCGCCGGTGGCGCGGCGCTTCAGTTCGACCACGCCGTCGGCGATACCCTTGGGGCCGACGATCAGCTGCCAGGGGATGCCCACCAGGTCGAGGCTGGCGAACTTGGCGCCCGGGCGGTCGTCCCGGTCGTCGAGCAGCGGGTCCTTGCCCAGGCCGGTCAGGGCCGCATAGGCCTGCTCGGCCACCGCATCGACCTCCGCGTTCCCCGGGCGCAGGTTGACAACCGCCACGCCGAAGGGGGCCACGGCGTCAGGCCAGATGATCCCGGCTTCATCGTGGCTGGCCTCGATGATCCCGCCGACCAGCCGCGAGACGCCGACGCCGTAGGAGCCGCCGTGGATCGGGGCGTCCTTGCCGTCCGGGCCGGTGACCAGGGCTTTCATCGGCTTGGAGTACTTCTCGCCGAAGTAGAAAATGTGGCCGACCTCAATGCCGCGCGCGGTCATCCGCTTGTCCGCGGGCGCCTCGGCCTCGAAACGGGCCTGGTCGTGCATCTCGTCGCTGGCGGCGTAGAGCCGCGTGCGCTGGGCGACCATGGGTTCAAGGTCGCCGTCCCAGTCAATGTCCGGACCGGGCGCGCCCATTTCCACCAGATCCTTGTGGGCGAAGACCTCGCTCTCGCCGGTGTCGGCCAGGATGATGAATTCGTGGCTGAGATCGCCGCCGATCGGGCCGGGATCGGCCTTCACCGGGATCGCCTTCAGCCCCAGCCGCGCGTAGATGTTGAGGTAGGCCAGGAACATCCGGTTGTAGGAGCGCCGCGCCGCCGCCTCGTCGATATCGAAGGAATAGGCGTCCTTCATCAGGAACTCGCGGCCGCGCATGA
>JANXXA010000116.1 GCA_025350885.1 Phenylobacterium sp. | reverse complement strand
GTCGGACTTGAAGTGCCAGTAGGTCCAGCCGTTGCAGGCCGGCTGGGACTGCACCATGGCGCCGACCTTGTGGATCGAACCGGAAAGGTCGCCGACCACCAGACTGCCGTCGGCGCGGACGCGAGCGGCGTGGCGTCCCTTGTCATCATAAAGCACGTCGCCGGCGCGCAGCAGGCCCGCCTCGACGATCTGACCAAACGGGATGCGCGGCTCGGATTTCTTGGAGCCCGTCACCATCATCTCCTGCGCGGTCACCGGGATCACCTTGGCGATGCGGGCCTTAGCGAGCCGGACGTAGCCCTCGTCGCGCTCGATGCCGATGTAGCGCCGCCCCAGCCGCTTGGCGGCCGCGCCCGTGGTCCCGGTGCCGAAGAACGGATCCAGGATGATGTCGCCGGGGCGGGTCGAGGCCAAAATCACCCGATGCAGCAGGGCTTCCGGCTTCTGAGTCGGGTGCGCCTTCAGGCCCGCCGCGTCCTTCAGCCGCTCCTCGCCGGTGCACAGCGGCAGGTTCCAGTCGGACCGCATCTGCAGTTCGTCGTTGGCCATCTTCATGGCGTCATAGTTGAAGGTGTAGCGCTTACCGCCGCGCGACTTGGTCGCCCAGATCAGGGTCTCGTGAGCGTTTGTGAACCGCGTGCCCTTGAAGTTCGGCATCGGGTTGGACTTGCGCCAGACAATGTCGTTGAGGATCCAGAACCCCAGGTCCTGCAGGGTCGCGCCAACCCGGAAGATGTTGTGATAGCTGCCGATCACCCACAGCGCCCCGTCGTCCTTCAGCACCCGCCGGCACTCGCCAAGCCAGGCCTTGGTGAAGGCGTCGTAGGTGGCGAAACTCTCGAAGCGGTCCCAGTCGTCATCGACTGCGTCGACCTTGGAGTTGTCGGGCCGCAGCAGGTCGCCGCCGAGTTGCAAGTTATAGGGCGGATCGGCGAACACCAGATCGACCGAGCGGTCCGGCAGCGTCTTCAACGCCTTGAGGCAATCGCCCTGGATGATGGTGTCGGCGGGAACGCCCATACGCGCCTCATTGAATTGGAACGCCGAATCCTGGGGCATTATGGTGAAGGACATGTTGCCAAGCGTGGTGAATGGGACGTTGCCAGTCAGCCGCCCACCACCTTGGTGGCCCGTTCGAGCTTCTGCCGCGTCACGATCAGGCTCGGCTGTTGCCTGGGCATGCGGTTCCAGGCGTCCAGCGCGGCGACCTTGTAGGCTTCGGCAAGCGTCGGATAGTTGAAGGTGTTCTCGACGAAATAGTCGAGCGTGCCCTCCAGATTGAGCACCGCCTGGCCGATGTGAATAAGTTCGGTGGCCCCCTCGCCGACGATATGGACGCCAAGCAGGCGGCGCGTCTCCAGGGCGAACAGCATCTTCATGAAGCCCGAGCCGATGCCCATGATGTGGCCCCGGCTGGTCTCGCGGAACCGCGCCACGCCGCATTCGTAGGGGATGCCGCGCTCGCGGGCCTGCTCCTCGCTCATGCCGATGGTCGAGATCTCGGGCACCGAATAGATGCCATAGGGGAAGAACTCCGGCGCCTTGTGGCTGGGCGCGTCGAACGCGTGGCAGGCGGCGATCCGTCCCTGTTCCATCGACGTCGAGGCCAGACTCGGAAAGCCGATGATGTCGCCGGCCGCATAGATGTGCGCAACCCGGGTCTGAAAGGTCGCCTTGTCGACAGTCAGGCGGCCGCGCTCGTCCGGCGCCAGCCCGCAGGCGTCCAGGCCGAGGCCATCGGTGGCGCCCTCGCGGCCGGCGGAGAACAGCACCATGTCGGCGCGCAGTTCGCGGTCGTCGGCCAGGACCACACGACAGGTCTGCGGTCCTTCGACAGTGGCCGACACCACCTTGGAGCCGAACCTAAGAATAACGCCGCGCTCGCGCAGGTCGTGGACGAATTCGTCGGTGACCTCCCGGTCGATGAACGGCAGGAGGCCGTCGTTGGGCTCGATCACCGTGACCTTGACGTCGAGGGCGGAGAAGATCGAGGCGTATTCGACGCCGATCACACTGGCGCCGACCACCACCAGCTGGCGGGGAATGCGGTCGAGGTCGAGGATCTCGTCCGAATCGACGATGTTCTTGCCATCAAAGCCGATGTGCGCCGGCCGGTAGGGCCGCGTGCCGACCGCGATCAGGAAGCGCTCGGCGCTATAGGTCGCCGCCTCACCCCGGCCGCCCTCGACCGCCAGGCGATGGGCGTCGAGAAAACGCGCCGCGCCCTGGACGGTGTCGACGTTGTTGCGGGCGAACTGGTGCTCCAGCACGTCGACTTCGTGATCGAGGGTGATGTCGAGGCGCCGGCGCAGGTCTTCCGCGCCGATGTTCTGCTTGGCCCGGTAGGCGCGGCCATAGAAGCCGCGCTCGCGCCAGCCGCTGAGGTTAAGCACCGTCTCACGCAGGGTCTTCGACGGAATGGTGCCGGTGTGGACGGAGACGCCGCCCACACGCCGGCCACGCTCGACCACCAGCACCCGCTTGTTCAGTTTGGCCGCCTGGATCGCCCCGCGCCGCCCGGCCGGCCCCGAGCCGATGACGATCAGGTCGTAGTGGTTCTGTGACAAGGCGGCTCCCCCGGCGTTCTGCGGGCGCGGGAACCATAGGTCGAGGGGCGTTAAGTAAGCTTTGCCCCACAGACGGGCCGTCGAGGCGCGGGCCTATCGGGCCATCCAGCGGACATAGGCGCCGTGCGGATGGGTTTCGGCCAGCAATTGCTCCTCGCCGCCGGGCCACTGGGTCAGGCGCACCTGCATGACCAGCAGACTTTCCACCGACGGCTCCATCCGCAGCCAGGCAAACGGGGCGTTCGCCAAAGCCCGGGCGCCGATCTGTTCGATCACCCGTCGCAAGGCGGCCTGGCTCTCAGCCGGCATGTATTGCCAGAACACCGAGTGAAAAAGCACGGTCGCCGCCCCCGCCTGAGGCGCGACGCGGTCTTGCGTCCAGGTCACCGCGTCGGCGGCGTCCACCGTAACGCCGTTGGTCATCGCCACCTCGATGGCCGAGCGTATCCGCACCAGCCGCTCGGTCTGGTCGGCCCAAATATAGGCCAGAAGCCTGCGCCGCTGATCGGCGTCGTGCAGGTCGGTCGGGCGCCGGTCGCACGCCGCCCGCTCGATCACCCGGACCCCGACGCCGGTCAGGGGCGACGGCCCCTGCCAATCGGTGTCCATGGCCACCGCTGCCGCCGAATCGCCCCAGCCCGCCGCGGCTGAGCCAGAAGGGCCGAAGCTGTAGCGATAGCGGTCCCACAGGCTGTTCAGCCCGGCGCTGGCCCCGATCTCGAAACACCGCAGCGGCAGACCGCTGGCGGCGGCCACCTCCAGGAACCCACCGACCAGGCAGATCGAGCGGCGCACCTCATTGGTCTGCGGCTCGTGGGTCATGAACGCGGCCAGCCGGTCCTGGCGCTCGATCATCGCCGGCCGCGCCGCCGCCCAGATCGCCTCGGCGTCCAGGGCCTGATAGGCGGCGGAGAGCTCTGGGTCGTCGCCGGACAGCGCCAGTTCATGCAGCGCCCCGATCAGTCGCA
>JANXXA010000113.1 GCA_025350885.1 Phenylobacterium sp. | reverse complement strand
GACCTCGACCCGGCCTGGGTCAAGGCGATCGAGGCGACCCTGCCGGAACTGCCGGACGCCAAGAAGGCGCGCCTGCAGACCCAGTATGGCCTCACCGCCTATGACGCCCAGGTGCTGATCACCGAACAGGCGAGGGCGGACTTCTACGAGGGCGCGGCGAAAGGTCGCGACGCCAAGCTCACCGCCAACTGGGTGACCAACGACCTGGCCGCGCGGCTGACCGCCTCGGGCCTCGACATCGCCGCGAGCCCGATCACTCCCGACGGCATCGCCGAGCTGGTGCAGCTGATCGAGGACGGGGTGATCTCGTCGAAGATCGCCAAGGACGTTTTCGAGCGCATGTGGGCCGGCGAGGGCCGCGCCCGCGCGGTGGTCGAGAAACAGGGACTTCAGCAAGTCTCGGACACGGGCGCGCTCGACGCGATCATCGACAAGCTGATCGCGGAAAACCCTGGCCAGGCCGCCCAGGTGAAGGAAAAGCCCCAGGCCATCGGCTGGTTCGTCGGCCAGATCATGAAAGCCACCGGCGGCAAGGCCAACCCCGGGGTCATCAACCAGATGCTGAAAGCCAAGCTTGGCGCGGGCTGACCCGCAACCGTCAGTTCGGCACCACGTCGAACACCTGGCCGGTCGCGGGAGCCACCAGGGCAAAACCGCCGCCAACGCGGACCCAGGTATAGCCGCGCGGCGGCGGGCGCAGGCGATAACGGGCGTAGTCGTCGATCATGCCGCCGCCCTGGCCGGCGATATGGCCGCCGCGGCGAGGGGCCGAGGCAAAGCCGCCGGGCCGGCCTTCGGCGCGCGCCTCCGGCCGGGACTCCGCGCGGGGTTCCGGTCTGGGTTCGAAGCGTGGCCCGCCTCGCGCCTCGCCCCGAGGCTCGCCACGGTTCCAGCCGCCCCGCTCGCCGCCACGCCCCTCATGGGTGGCTTCGCGCCGGGCGTCCTGGCCATCGCGATCCCCGGCCACGGCGTGGCCGCCCGCGGCCAGCTGAACGGCGACGGCGAAAGCGGCGGCAAGGATCGAGACCGGACGGCGCATCTCGCCAATCTTCCTCATATTCATGGCCCGGGTCGATGGTGAAGCTTCGAAACCCTGAGCCTATGATGTCGATTGTGCCCGCCGACGCCTGAACTGCGGCTGAACGCGGGCCCCACGCGACGCCGCGCAACATGAAGCTACGACAACGCCGGTCTTAACCATGCGTTCAGCGGGAGCCTGTTTCACTGGGGGCAATAGGGTTGGATGCGGGCGCCAGAACGGAGCCATGCCCGACCCGGACAGGGACAAAGGTCATGCTTGCTCAACTGCAAGTCTCCAGAGAGGGCCTGCCGCTTCCGGGCCTCGACGCGTCCGGCGACGAACTCTTCCGGCTCGGACTGCTCTATTCGACCGGCCAGGGCGGCGCGCCGCTCGACTATGTGTCGGCCCACATGCTGTTCAACCTGGCCGCCATGCGCGGCTCGGTGGAGGCCAAGATCTACCGCAAGGAACTGGCCGGGGAGATGGCGTCCGACCAGGTCGCCGAAGCCCAGCGCCAGGCCCGCGAATGGCTGGCCCACGGCTGAGGCCGCTAGGCAGACCCGCCGCCGTCGGCTAGAAACCCCGGTCCCAGCTAAGACCAGCCCCGCGCTGGTCGGCGCCGGGCGAGGGCGCGCAGTGAAAGCTCCGCGTTTTCAACAAGGTGACGTGGCCGAGTGGCTGAAGGCAACGGTTTGCTAAATCGTCATACCCGAAAGGGTATCCAGGGTTCGAATCCCTGCGTCACCGCCATCCTTCCTGCTTCGGTCTGCGAGCTTCGCAGGACGGGCTGAGGGGCCGGCGCGAAGCAGGAAGCCCTTCGAAGCCTTGGCGAAGAAGGGCTACGCCGCCGCCAGCGCCCTGCGCAGGCCTTCGGGATCGCCCTTGATGGCGCGCAGCAGGGTCCGTGCCGGACCGCTTGGCCGCTTGGCCCCGCGCTCCCATTCCTGCACGGTCCGCACGCTGAATTCATAGGCGGTGGCGAACTGCGCCTGGGTCATGCCGGTGGCCCGGCGGATGGCGCGCACGTCAACGGCGGGCGCCATGTCGGGCGCGGCGTCGGGATTGGCGCTGATCTGGCGAGCGATGTCGGCGTCGGTCATCGCGTCGATCTCGGCCCAGTCCACCGCCGCCAGCGCCTCGCGCGCCGCCTCACTCAAGGTCGCCTTACTCAGGGCCGCCTTACTCTGGGGGTCGCCATAGCGTCTCACCTCTCGACTGTTGGCCTTGCGCAACGAAATCACCCGCCGATCAGCGCCCCGGTCGGCGAAAACACAGACGAAGAGCCGGCTTCCGATGAGGCCGAACGCCAACCTTCGCACCTCGCCGTACTCAAACCGGTCGTCCGTCACGAGGACGTGCGGTCCCGCGAACAGGACCTCGGACAACCTGAGCGAAATCCCATGCTTCGCCCGATTGACCGCGTCCTTGGCCGGATCGAAGGCATATCCCACAGCTGGGTGTATACGCTTAAGGCGTAGTTTTGGCAAGGCGGCAAGCTTGTGCGACCGCTCGGCTGTGGATCCATCTGGCGTTGCCATTCCTGCTTCGCCCGCCCTGCTTCGCCCGCGCGCGCCTCACGTCACCGCCGCTCGGGCCTGAAACTCCGGCCGGTCCCAGCCCCGGGTCGCCAGGATCTCCGCCA
Organism: Phenylobacterium sp.; assembly: GCA_025350885.1. Classification (GTDB taxonomy): domain Bacteria; phylum Pseudomonadota; class Alphaproteobacteria; order Caulobacterales; family Caulobacteraceae; genus Phenylobacterium. The sequence continues at coordinate 2,781 of JANXXA010000113.1, read as the reverse complement.
ACGCCGCCGCCGCGTCCCACACCTGGGCGAAACTCAGAAACAGCGGGGAAAAGCCGAAGCGGGCGATGTCGGGGGCGCGGAAGTCGCCGACGACGCCTTGCGACATCAGCGCCTGGACCAGGGCGTAGCCTTGCGGGTGGGCGAAGGCCACGTGCAGGCCGCGTCTTGCGTCGCGGACGCTGGCCAGCGTCAGGGCGGGGTCGCCGCAGCGCGCCATCACCTCGCCCACGAAGATGTCGGCCAGCGCCAGCCCCTTGGCCTCGACCTGGGCGGGGTCGGCCTGAAGCTGCAGGTCGACGCCGGCCTCAAGCGCCGCCAGGGCCAGGATCGGCGGGGTGCCGGTGGTCTGGGCGCGGATGTCGGCGGCGGGCCGGAAGCCGTCCTCGAAGGCGAAGGGCTGCGCGTGGCCCATCCAGCCGGTCAACGGCGAGGCGATCGCCGCCTGATGTCGCTCGGCGACAAACAGGAACGCCGGCGCGCCGGGGCCGCCGTTCAGATACTTGTAGCCGCAGCCCACCGCCAGGTCGGCGCCCGCGCCGTTCAGGTCCACCGCCAGCGCGCCGGTGCTGTGGCTGAGGTCCCAGAGGATCAGCGCGCCCCGGGCATGGGCGGCGGCGGTCAGGGCGGCCATGTCCCAGGCGCGCGCGGTCTTGTAGTGCACATGGGTCAGGACGACGACGGCGGTGTCTCCGTCGATGGCGCCGGGCAGGTCTTCGGCCGCCACGGTATGCAGGCGCGCGCGTTCGGGCGTCAGCGCGGCCAGGCCCTGCAGGGCATAGAGGTCGGTGGGGAAGTTGCCGGTTTCCGACAGGATCGTCCCGCGCCCCGGCCGCAGGCTGAGTGCGCCGGCCGCCAGCTTGAACAGGTTCACCGTGGTGGAATCGGCGACCACCACCTCCGACGGCTTGGCTCCGATCAGCCGAGCGATCTTGCCGCCGACGCGGGCCGGCGCGCTGATCCAGTCGGCGGTGTTCCAGCTGCGCACCAGGCCCTGGCCCCATTCGCGGCTCATCGTCCGCGCCAGCCGGGCATGGACCGCGCGCGGCGGCGGCCCCAGCGAATTGCCGTCCAGATAGGTCACGCCCGCCGGCAGGTCGAAGGCGTCGCGGAATCCAGCCAGCGGGTCAGCTGCGTCCAGCGCCAGGGCGTCGTCGCGGGTCACGGTTGCGTTCGGGGGTCGTGGCGAGGCATCAGGAGGTCTTAGAGCGCGTCAGCGTCGGCAGGAAGGGACCACCCGTGGCCACTCGCGAACAGACCTTCACCTTCACCGGCGCCGACGGCGCGGAGATCGCCGGCTTCCGCTGGCTGGACGACACCATCATCCCGCGCGCCGTCCTGCAGGTCGCTCACGGCATGGGTGAGCACGCCCGGCGCTATCGCGCACCGCTGGAGCCGCTGATCGCCGCGGGCTGGGTGGTCTATGCCGACGACCATCGCGGGCATGGGCTGACCGCGTCCGGCCCCGAGGCGTTGGGCGATTTCGGAGACAATGGCGCCGAACTGGTGGTCGCCGACCTGCACGGCCTGACCTCGCGGGCCAGAGCCGAGCACCCCGGCCTGCCGATTGTCCTGCTGGGCCACAGCCTGGGTTCGTTCTTCGCCCAGGCCTATGCGTTCGACCACTCAAAAACCATCGACGGCCTGGTGCTGTCGGGCACGGCGGCTTTCGGCGACCGCACCGGGCCTGCGCGCCGGCTGGACGAGATCGCGCTGGACGGCGAGGCGCCGCGCACTCCGTTCGACTGGCTGTCGCGCGACCCTGCCGAGGTCGATGCCTATATCGCCGACCCGCTGTGCGGCTTTTCGCGCAAGCCCAACGCCGCCGACAGCTTCGCCAGGGTGTCCGCGCGCCTGAAGGATCCGCCGGAGATCGCGAAGATCCGCAAGGATCTGCCAATCTACATTCTCGTTGGCGACAAGGACCCGGTGAACCAGCACCTGACGCTGCTGAAGCCGCTCGTCGACCGCTATCGCGATGCGGGCCTCAGCGATCTGGAGGTGAAGGTCTATCCGGGTGGTCGCCACGAGATGCTGAACGAGACCAACCGCGCCGAGGTGGTCGCCGACCTGACCGCCTGGCTGGAACGTGTCGTGGGCTGACGGCGCGGCTTTGGCCGTGCTTAGATGAGGTGTCGTGGACTCGCGGGTCCGCAGCCATTGAACCAAAGACATTTTCACGCGGGCGCCAGACCCGCTCGGGGGGATTTTAGGATGAGCAAGCTGACCCGTTTCGCCATGGCCTCGGCCGTGGCGCTAAGCTTCGCCACCGGAGCCGCCCTGGCTGCCGACAGGCCCGCCACCCCGAAGCCCGCCGCCGCCTCGCCCGCCAGGTGGCCGGGCCTGCCGCCTGGCGCGGTCGAGCAGTACGCGACCTTGCGGGACGGGACCAAGCTCGCCGCCAATGTGTTCAAGCCGGCGGGTCCCGGCCCCTGGCCCGTGGTGATGACGCGCACGCCCTATCTGAAGGATGGCCGGGTCGACAAGGAGCACGATCCGGATGGCTCAAAGATGCGCGAGGCCCTGGTCAAACAGGCCCGGCACTACACCGATGCGGGCTTCGTTTTCGTGATGCAGGACGTGCGCGGCAAGGGGCGGTCGCAAGGCTTCTACGCGGCCTTCGAGAACGACATCGTTGACGGCTACGACAGCGTCGAATGGGCCGCCGCCCAGCCCTGGAGCACCGGCAAGGTCGGGCTCTCCGGCGGCTCGGCCATGGGCATCACCTCCAACGAGGCCGCCATGGCCGCCCCCCCGCACCTGAAGGCCGCCTATGTGGTCGTG
>JANXXA010000100.1 GCA_025350885.1 Phenylobacterium sp. | reverse complement strand
CGGCAACGCGGTCAACAACATGATTGACGCGGGCCTCAAAGGCGTCGATTTCGTCGTCGCCAACACCGATTCTCAGCAGCTCGCCTTTTCGAAAACCGACCAACGGATTCAGCTGGGCGTGAACGTCACCCAGGGCCTGGGCGCGGGCGCGCATCCAGAAGTGGGTATGTCCGCGGCCGAGGAATCCGCGCCTGAAATCGGCGAACACCTTGACGGCGCCCACATGGTTTTCATTACCGCTGGCATGGGCGGCGGCACCGGCACCGGCGCCGGCCCGATTATCGCCAAATGCGCGCGCGAGCGGGGGATACTGACGGTGGGGGTGGTCACCAAACCCTTCCACTTCGAGGGGCGCCACCGAATGCGCCTGGCCGACGCTGGGATCGCCGAGTTGCAGCGCTATGTGGACACCTTGATCGTCATCCCCAATCAGAACCTCTTCCGCGTCGCCAATGAGCGGACCACCTTCGCCGAGGCTTTCGGCAAGGCAGACCAGGTGCTCCATTCCGGCGTGCGTTCGATCACTGACCTGATGGTCCTGCCGGGCCTGATCAATCTCGACTTCGCCGACGTTCGCACGGTGATGAGCGAAATGGGCAAGGCGATGATGGGCACGGGCGAGGGTACCGGCGAAGGCCGGGCTTTGATGGCGGCGGAGAACGCCATCCAGAATCCCCTTCTCGATGAAGTCACCCTCAAGGGCGCAAAGGCGGTGCTGGTGAACATCACCGGCGGTCTGGACATGACGCTGCTGGAAGTCGATGAGGCGGCCAACGCCATCTCCGAACAGGTGGACCCGGAAGCCAACATCATCTTTGGCGCGGCCTTCGATCCGTCGCTGGATGGGATGATCCGCGTCAGCGTGGTTGCCACCGGCATGGACGGCGCCTCGATCGCCGCCATTGAGCCCAAGCTGGAACGCCGGCCGATGACCGCGCCGCCCCTCGTGGCGGGCGAGCGCATCGCCGAACCCGTTTCGGCCTCGGCCTACACCCTGGAGCCGGCCTATTCCGCCGAGCCGGTCATGGCGTCAGCCACCGCCGGTGAAGAGCAGCCCGACCTCTATTCAGCCCCCGTCGGCGCCGGGTTGGTTGACGCCGCACTCGCCATCGTTCCGCCGATCATCCGCATTGTCGATCCCTCGGTGGCCACGGACGAAGACGAGCCGCTGTTCGCCGAGCCGATCTATGAGGAACGCCGCCCGCGCGGCGGGTTCCTGTCGATGTTCGGCGCCCGTCCCCGCTATGATGCGCCCCAGCCGCCCGCGCAGCGCCCGATGCCAAGCCGTGGCGGCGCGCTGCCGGCCGAGGCCGCGGCGCCGGAGGAAGAGGCCCATCCGGGCGAGGATCTCGAGATCCCCTCCTTCCTGCGCAGGCTGGCCAACTAGCTGTTGTTCAACATGATCCGGCTGGCGCCATGGCGGTCTGAGTGGCTTCCATGGCGTCCCGCGTTCTGGCCCCTCCGTTAACCCTACGACCAGCGAAACATTGCGAAACAGGGATTGTTTTGCTGCGCCGCACCAAGCGCATTAACCGCACTCGTGGGCGCTTTCCCGTCTCCGGCCGGCGCTCCAAAAAGGGAAGATCGCACGCGTGCCAGCAGACGGTTTCCAGAGCGGCGCCTTCCAGCACACGGTTAAGACGCCGGCCCTGTTCGCCGGCGTCGGCGTTCACACCGGGGAATTTACTCAAGTTGCCGTCCGGCCCGCCGCGCCCGACGCCGGCATCGTCTTCGTGCGCATCGACATCGACGACCGCGACAACATCGTACCCTGCACCCCGCAGTCGGTCTGCAAGACCCAGCTGGGCACCGTGATCACCAACGCCGCCGGCGTCACCGTGGCCACCATCGAGCACCTGATGGCCGCGCTGGTGATGTCGGGCGTCGACAACGCCGTGGTCGAACTTGACGGGCCGGAGATGCCGATAATGGACGGCTCGTCCTGGCCGTTCCTGAAAATCCTAGACCGCGCCGGGCGCAGGCCTCAGGCCGCCGCGCGCCGGTTCATCGAGATCCTCGACACCGTCGAGGTGGTGGACGGCGACAAGCGCGCATCGCTGAAGCCGGCGATGCGGTTCGAGGTCGCCTTCGCCATCGAATTTCCCACCGCCGTCATCGGCCGCCAGGAAATCGACCTGCCGATGGACGAGACCGCCTTCCGCCGCGAGCTGGCCGACTGCCGCACCTTCGGCTTCCTGCACGAGGTCGAGGCCCTGCGCGCCATGGGTCTGGCCCGAGGCGGCACGCTGGAAAACTGCGTGGTCATCGAGGGCGACCGGGTGCTCAACCCCGAGGGTCTGCGCCGCCCCGACGAATTCGTGCGCCACAAGGCGCTGGACGCCATCGGCGACCTCTATGTGCTGGGCGCCCCGATCCTCGGCCGCTTCGAGGGCGAGCTGGCCGGCCACGGCATCAACAACCAGCTGGTCCGCGCGCTCGCCGCCCGCCCCGACGCCTGGCGCTTCCGCACCTTCGCCGACGAGATGGCCATCGCCGTCTGAGCCCGGCGAACGCCTAGTGTGCTGGATCTGAAGTTCGCCTGCTTGAGGGATCGGGCTCCGAGCGAACTTCAGATCCAAGAAGCACACTAAGGAAACAAGGGCTTGCTGGTGTCCTCATCGATTCCGAAGTTCGACCGCGCCTGCCACAAGCGCCTGCGAACTTCGGAATCGGGACACTGGTTGCCGGCCGGCCCTGGCCCTGCTTCAGTGGGCGCGGAGGCGTGCCGATGACCCACGATGCGATGCAGGACCAGCTCGACCGGCTCTACAGGCCCGCGCACGCCATGGCGGTCGCCAAGAGCCTGGATCGCATCGATCCGCACGGGCGGCGGTTCATCGAACTCTCGCCATTCGTGGTGATCGGCTCGGTCGGCGCGACCGGTGTCGATGTTTCGCCGCGCGGCGGCGGGTCGGGATTCGTGCGCGTCGCCGAGGATGGCCTGAGCCTGCTGATGCCCGACCGGCCCGGCAACAACCGGCTGGATACGCTGAAAAACATCGCTTCGGGCGCCGGCGAGGTCGGGCTGATGTTCATGATTCCCGGCGTCGACGATATCTATCGCGTCAATGGGACCGCCACCCTGGTGGTCGACGAGACACTGGCCGCGGGGTTCGAAGAGTTCGGCAAGGTCCCCAAGGCCATCCTGCGGGTCGCCGTGCGCGAGGCGTTCCTGCACTGCCCCAAGGCGCTGATGCGGGCCGACCTGTGGGGCGACTCACATCGGGTTGATCGGGCTACCCTGCCCACGCTTTCGGAGATGGTCAGCGACCAGCTGAGCCTCGCCAGACCTACCGCCACCCAGGCCGAGGAAGTCGCGGGCCTGCGCAAAACCCTTTGAGGCGGCATCATCCGCGGCAATGCGCCGAGCCGCCGTTTGCGCGCCACAGTCGGTGGTGTAGATAGCTGTCCTCGCGTGGGGGCGCGCGCATGTCTGAGGTGAAGGTGATTTTGATCCATAAGTCCTGGTTGCGCCCGGCGCTCGTCGTTGGGTTTTGCGCCCTGGCCCTGGCCGGCTGCGCCGGTAACAAGAAGCCCAAGGTCCGGCTGGCCTATGAAGAGCGGCCGGTGGAGCTGCTCTATTCCACTGGCGCCGACCGGATGGACAAGCACCTGTGGTCCCAGGCCGTCGACTACTTCCAGGAAGTGGAGCGCCAGCACCCCTATTCGGAGTGGTCGCGCCGGGCGATCCTGATGCAGGCCTTCGCCCACTATCAAGCCAACGACTATGACGACGCGATCAGTGATTCGGACCGTTTCATCTCGCTCTATCCGGGCAATGGCGCGTCGGCCTACGCCCACTATCTGAAGGCCATCTGCTATTTCGAACAGATCGTCGATGTCGGCCGCGACCAGGCCGCCACCGGCCAGGCGCTGGACAATCTGCGCGACGTCACCTCGCGCTATCCAAGCACCGAATACGCCCATGATGCACGGCTGAAGATCGACATGGTCAACGATCAACTGGCCGGCAAGGAAATGACCATCGGCCGCTGGTATCTGCGCCAGGGCGACACGATCGCCGCTGTCGGTCGCTTCAAGAGCGTTGTTGATCGCTATCAGACCACCAGCCATACGCCGGAAGCCCTTTACCGACTGGTGGAGTCTTACCTCACCGTCGGCCTGCTCGATGAGGCGCGGAAAAACGGTGCGGTGCTGGGCTATAACTATCCCGGCGACGCCTGGTACGCCGACGCCTACCGGCTGCTGACCTCCAAGGGCCTGCGCCCGGCGGTCGAGCCTTCCGCCAACAGCCGGCGCGGCCTGTTCCATATTCCCTTCACCAAAGACAAGAGCCGCACGGCGCCCCCGCCCATGGCCACCACGGCTTCGGTCTTGGCGGTCAAGTCCGACGCCACAGCCGCCGGATCGACCCAGGCGACGCCGGCCACCGAGCCCACCGCCACCGTGACCAAGGACACGAAGGACCCGAACGCCAGGACCAAGAAACGCAGCTGGTTCCACATCCCCTTCACCAAGGGATAGGTCGGGAATCGCACACCCCCTGGCCATGACTGGCAATTGAGAACAAAAAGTGATCAACTGTGACTCGGCGGCCCTAGCCCTGGGCGCTGTTTCCGGGTGACGGCCTTCCCATGTTGATCGGTCTGTGGATCCGCGACGTGGTGCTGATCGAGGCCCTGGACCTGTCCATCGGGCCGGGCCTGACCGTGCTGACCGGCGAGACCGGGGCCGGCAAGTCGATCATCCTGGATGCGCTGGGCCTGGCGACCGGAGCGCGAGCTGACGCAGGGCTGGTGCGCCGCGGCGCCTCACAGGCGGCGGCCTCGGCGGTGTTCGCGCCGTCACCGAGCCACGCGGTCTGGGACCTGCTGGAGGAAAAGGGCCTCTCCTACGCCCGCGACGAGGATCTGGTGCTGCGTCGGACGCTCGGCGCCGACGGCCGCAGCCGCGCCTTCGTCAACGATCAGGCCACCGGCGTCGGCGTGCTGAAGGAGGTGGGCGAAGCGTTGCTGGAGGTGCACGGCCAGCACGAGACTGTCGGCCTGCTCGACGCACGCACGCACCGGCCGATGCTCGACGCCTTCGGCGACCTGGAGGCGCGGGGCCGGGCGGTGTCGGAGCGCTGGCGCGGCTGGCGCGCGGCGCGTGAGGCGGTCGGGGCCCTGCGCGCCGAGGCGGTCCGCGCCGAC
>JANXXA010000057.1 GCA_025350885.1 Phenylobacterium sp. | reverse complement strand
CGAACGCCCGGTTCGTCGGGTTTGACCTGGCTGCGACCGCGATTGCGGCCGGCCGGTCGATGGCCGAAGCGCTCGACCTGCAAAATCTGCGGCTGGAACACCGCGACATCCTGGACTGCGGGTCAGAGCTCGGACAATTCGACTACATCATCGCCCATGGCGTCTATTCCTGGGTGCCGGAGCCTGTCCGCGAAGGTCTGCTGACGCTGATCCGGACCACTCTGGCGCCGCAGGGTCTGGCCTTCGTCAGCTATAACGCCCTGCCCGGCTGCCATTTGCGCGTGATGATCCGAGAGATGGTCATGCACCATCTGCGCGGGGTCACCGGCTTCGAGGCGCGGTTGGCGGGCGCCCGCCAGTTCCTGCACTTCTACATCGACAACGCGCCGGACGATGAGCCGACGGCCTACACGGTCAAGACCTATTGCCGATCCATGCTGGAGCGCGATCCGCGCGTGCTTTTCCACGACGAACTGGGCGAGGTGTTCCAGCCCTTCTACCTGCATGAGTTCGTCGGCGACGCGCGGCGTCATGGCCTGCAATTTCTCGCCGACAGCGAGGGGTCCTGGTGGCGAGAGGAATTGTTTCCCAGTTCGCGCGGCAAGGCGGTGATCGACGTCGTCGGATCGGACCCCATCAGGGTCCACCAGTATCTCGACTATCTCACCACGCGCCTGTTCCGCCAACGCATCCTCTGTCGCGCCGAGCGGGTGGTAGACCGTGGGGTCGATTATCGGCGGATCAGAAAGCTCTGGATCGCCGGGGCCGCGACGACCGCCGACGCCAATCCGGACCTGACATCGGGCGCCGCGGTGCGGTTCGAACTCGCTGACGGCGCCGCGATCGCCCTCGAGCACCCGGCCCTGAAGCAGGCGCTCTTCCAGATCGGCCAGGCTTGGCCGCGGCCGCTCCCGGTGGCCGACCTGGCTGACGACCTCGATGTCGACGAAGGTCTTTTGCAGCTGTTCACCGCCGGCCACCTTGACTTGACCGCCGGCGCCGGGGCCGTCGCCGGGGTGGTCGGCGATACCCCCACCGCCAGCCCCTGGGCTCGGCTCCAGCTGGCGCGGGGCCTGACGACCCTCTGCACCCTGGATCACGCCACGGTCACCGTTGAGGACGAACCGAGCCGCGCGTTCCTCACCCTGCTCGACGGCGCGCACACCCGCGAGGACCTGGCCCTGGCGCTGGTGGACGAAAGCCGCGACCGCGACGCGGCCACGCTCATCGTGGACGCACAACTCAAGGGCCTCGCCCGCCTGGGGCTGCTGGTCAATTAGCGCGGCGCGTTCAAGTTAATGTAGTGTCGGAAGTCGTTGGTGCATTCAGATCGAATTTTACGCGACGCCGTTTATCGTCCGGCCATAGTGTCGCTCTCGGGTTGATCCCCGCTATACGGATCACATGGCCCGATTGGCCGAGGCGAACTGGGACTGGGTGGTCCGGTGGTTCACTGATGCAGCGACCTCAACGCCAATGGCATGGTGCGCTGGCGCTGTATGAATCCGCAACCGGGCATCGCCGCTCGTTGCGGGATCATTGACGAGCAAACAGTGATCTTCTGGACAAATCTACTTCTTCGCCGCCAAGCTCGCTTCACAGTGAGGAAATTATGACTGAAATGCCGATAGCGGAACTTGGGCCGCTAGCTCCCGACCAGCGCAGCGTTGGCGAGACGCGCTTCATCAGAGGTAACTTCACTCAGGCGATGTACCTTCGCTCGCAACCGAGCCAAGCGCTTGAGGACCGGCTCGGTTACAATCGTGGCACCCTGGCCAAGGGGTGGTGGTTAGTGTTCGCAATTGACAAGCCCGATCCATCAAACTTTGAGTTCGGCGGTTACACCTATTTCTCCGGCGGTCGGATCGGGCCGCCTTCGCTGGGAGATACCCGAACTACAGTAGAGACTTCGCTCGCGTCGCAACTCGGTAAGAACCTAGACGGGCAGCGCAGATCACACGTTACGAACTTTCTGAGAATTCAGGGACATCTGCGACTGGCTAAGGTTATCTCCGTCACAAAGCCAACAGAATTTCCAATGGGTACTGGCATCTACCAATGCAACATACGGGATCCAATAAGGTGCCGGGTCGCTGCGTTTGTGGAACCAGGACAAATATACACTGGGATGTACGAGTAATTTTATAATTCAGGAATTCCAGGAATTCGGTGACAGTTGCGATAGGAATTCGGTGACAGTTGCGATAACCCCTAAACTACCGCGAGGCGAATGAGTCTCTACTCCGGTGGCAGCCCCACTCACCCCACCCCCTCATCCCTCCGGCGCATGCGACACCAGAGTGATCGGCAGGTGCACCGAGCGCATCGCGTGGCTCATCCAGTGGGCGACCTGGCCCTGGCAGGCTTTGTCTTCGGTGACCTTGGCCCAGCCGACGCCGCCGAGGGCGCCGTGCGAGCCGCGGAAGGTCCGTTCGTGCAGGTTTTGGCGCTGGCCCAGATATTCCCGCCCGGTGCCGCCGAA
>JANXXA010000052.1 GCA_025350885.1 Phenylobacterium sp. | reverse complement strand
AAGGTCCAACCGCTGGCGGCCGCGCGATATCGAGTCTGCGCCTACGACCGCGCCGGTTATGGGTTCAGCGATCCCGGACCCCTGCCACGTGATGGCGCGGCGATCGCCAGGGACCTTGATCGCGGGCTTCACCGGGCGGGTGTGCGGGGGCCGCTGGTCCTGGTGGGACATTCCGCCGGCGGACTGTACGTGCGCCTGCTGGCCGCCCGGCGACGGAAGGATGTGGTCGGGCTGGTGCTGGTCGATCCGTCCGTCGAACATCAGGACCGTCGGTTCGCCGCGATCCTTGGTCAGGGGGCAGGCAGCGTCGAGGGCATCCGCCAGCGCGTGACCGGCTGCGCCCTGGCGATGGAAGCCAGACCCGGCGTCGAGGCGGCGCGCGAGGCCTGTACGCCCCGCAACGCCAGCGCCCATGACCGGGCCGTTGCCCTGGATCCTCGGACCTGGCGATCCCAGGCCTCGGAAATCGAGACGCTGTTCGGCGCGACATCGGACCAGGTTGATCGGGTCGGGAGCCTGCTCGAGAACCTGCCGGTCCTCGTGCTGACCGCTTCGCCGAACGGTCTGCCGGCGGGACCTGATGATCCCGGGGGACAGATCTGGCAGCGATTCCACCAGGCGTTGGCGGCCAGCTTCCGGCAGGGCCAGCAGCGTCTGGTGAAGTCGTCGCACCTGATCATGATCGACCGGCCGGACGCCGTTATCGCCGCGATCGACGATGTCGCGACCGCGGCCCGTTCGCGTCTCGCATCGTCAACCGAACGCACAGACATTCGGGCTATGCCTCAAGGCGCGATCCTGAAATGAGACTCCGCCACGCTCCGGCGCGACCGGCGTCCCCCGTACGACGAAAGGCTGGACCATGGGCATAGTCGCTCGGTTGAAACGCGAGAGGCTCTATGTGAAGGCGCTGGGCCTTTCCTATCTGCTCACGCAACGAGCGGTGTCCCCGGGTCTGACCCGGGCGAAATCGCGCTATGGCGAGATCTTCTTCCGTCCGGCCGACAGCGACCTGAAGACCTTCTGGGATACGCTTGGCGCGCGCGAGTACGACCTTGCCAAGTTCCCCCAGTACGCCACCGTCCGGCGCATATACGACGCGGCGCTGGCGCAGGGCCAGATGCCGGTGATCATCGACGCCGGGGCCAACATCGGCACCGCCTGCATCTGGTTTTCGCAACAGTTTCCCGCGGCGCGCATCCTGGCTGTCGAGCCTGACCCGGCCAATCTCGAGGTGTTGCGGCTGAATACGCGCGGGCGAAACGTCGAGATCGTCGAGGCCACCATCGGCGCCAGAGCGGGATCGGTCAGCCTGGTGCCCGGCGACGCCTCGTGGGGCGTCCAGACCGTGCGTGGCGGCGATGTGCCGATCACCACCGTGGCGGAGTTGCTGAGCCGGGTCGAGAACGGACGGCTGCTGCTGGTCAAGATCGATATCGAAGGCTTCGAGGACGACCTGTTCTCCGAGGCGACCGACTGGATTGCCCAGGCCCCGGCGATCTTCATCGAGCCCCACGACTGGATGCTGCCGGGCCGCAGGTCCAGCCGTTCGTTCCGGGCGGCGATCGGCCCGGAGTTCGACATGCTGATTTCCGGCGAAAACCTGATCTTCGTCCGCGACGACGGCGCGGAGACCGCGTCGATCTAAGAATGAGCGGCGCGCGCCCTGTCCCGGAGCCGCCTGGCGAACCTCAGCAGTTCATCCTCCGGACCCTCGGGCCGGCCTTGCAGAAGCCACAGGATTGCTGTGCTCGCGGCATAGGCCAGAATGCCGACCGTCACCCGGATGGCGATGGACATCACCAGGGCCGGCAGCTCATGGCCCATGGGGGCGGCATGGATGACCGCGAGCACCGCCAGCGCCATCACGACCACGCTGACCAGGGCGCGCGCGTTGGCTGTCAGCTGGGCGAGGATCGACAGGCCGGATACGTGCTTGACCACCTGCATGTTGAGCAGGATGCCGACGCCGGCCAGGAAGATTCTGACGTAGAGAATGCCCATCAGGCCGCCGAAATACATGCCCAGTCCCACGCTCGGCGCGCTGATCAGGAAGCCCTGCAGGTCGCGCTTGAAGAGCAGGCGGGTCTCGCCCGCGGCCATGGCGATGGACTGGGCGAGCGTCGCCAGGGTCATGATCGAATAGACCAGGGTCAGGACCTGGACCACCGGGATGGCCCCCAGCCACTTGTCGCCCATGGTCAGGCGGATCAGGGGATCGGCGATCAGGCCCAGGCCGATGCCGGCGGGCAGGGCCGCGGCGGTGACCAGGGTCTGGGCGCGCTGATAGGCGCTGCCAAGCCGGCCACGGTCGTGAACCAGGTGCGACAGCGCCGGGAACAGCGTCGACATGACCGGCGTCATGGCTTCCTTGGTCGGCAGCGCCGCCAGGTTGTCCCCGACCGTATAGACCCCCAGGGGCGCGCGACCCAGGAACTGGCCGATCAGCAGGCTGTCGAACTTCAGATTGAGGGCCAAGACCACTTCGCCAAGCGTCAGCCACACCGAAAAGGCGACCAGCTCGCGGTAGTGTTCGAGGTTCAGGCGCGGCCGGAACGGGAACAGCAGGTAGGAAATCGCCAAGCCCACAGCCTGGCCCGCCAGTGCGCCCAGAACCAGGGCCCAATAGGTCTTGTAGACCAGGGCGAAGGCGACCGACACGACGAGCGCGGTCAGCTTGGCGCCCACCTGCAGGGCGAACTGCTGTCGAAAGATGAGATCCCGAACAAGCATGACGGTCCGGGGGTTCTGAAATCCGTCAAGGATCGGGCCGAGCGCCAGGGCGCACATCAGGGTAAACAGCCGTGGCTCATGGGCGATCAGGGCGGCGGGCTCAGCCGCGAGGCACAGGATCAGGGCGACGAGGAAACCGCGCGCGGCATTCAGGGTCCAGGCGGTCTGAAAATGCGCAGGCGTCGGCGCCCTGTGCTGGATCAGGGCCTGCGACAGCGACAGGTTGGTCACGGCGCTGACCACCCATAGGATCGTCGCGCCGAACGCCACCAGTCCGAAGTCCGCCGGGACCAACAGGCGCGCCAACAACAGGCTCGTCGTCAGGCCCAGCAGGTTGGCGCTCAGGCGCGCGGCGGCGATCCAGATTGTGCCGGTGGCGAGCCGCGCCCGTAGGTCCCGCATCAACGGCGGGCCGTCTTCCGTCTGATCAGGCACCTTGGGCGACTCTATTCCCTGCGGTGAACGTCGCCGCGATTGGCAAGCCTAGCGCACCGTGCCGGTGTCCCCAAGCACGCAGGGCAGCGTACGCAGGATGATCGCCATGTCGAGCCAGACGGACTGCCGTTCGACATACTCAAGGTCCAGCGACACGCGGCGGCGCACCGCCTCGGGCGTATCGACCGGGCCGCGCGACCCGTTCACCGCGGCCCAGCCGGTGAGGCCGGGCTTCATGCGGTGGCGGTGGGCGTAGGTTTCAACCAACTTGCTGGCCTCCGCGCCGTCGGTCAGCATGCCGATGGCGTGGGGCCGGGGGCCCACCAGGGACATCTCGCCACGGATCACGTTCCACAGCTGCGGCAGTTCATCGAGGCTGGTCTTGCGGATGAACCGGCCGACCCGGGTGACCCGGTCGTCGTTGGCGCTGACCTGCCGGCTGGCGTGGGCGTCGGCGGCCTCGGCGCGCATGGAGCGGAATTTCCAGACCAGCACCTCCTCGTTCAGATAGCCGTGGCGGCGCTGTTTGAAGAGGGCTGGGCCGGGACTGTCGAGGCGAATGGCGACGACCAGAATCGCCAGCAGCGGGACCAGCGCGATCACCGCCAGAACGCTGAGAACGATGTCGAGCGACCGCTTGACGAACAGCTGCCAGGCGCCGCGTCGGGCGCCCGAAAGATGGGCCAGCGGGATGTCCAGAATGCGCTCATGGGCGGCCAGTTCGCGGGCCGCGTCGCGCCCTTCGACCAGCAGGCTGATGGCGTTGGGGACGGGGGCCAGCCTAGCGAGCAGTTCGGCGATGCGGCCCACGGCGCCGGTCGGCACGGTCACCACGATCCGGTCAACGTAGGGCAGCAGGCGGTGCGAGGTCATGCTGGCCGTGGTCCCCAGCACGGGCACGCCGGCGATGTCGCGGGGCGTCCGGGCGCCGCGGTCATCAAAGATGCCCAGAATGTTCACCTCGCGGCTGCGCAACGCGGCCTCGATCAGCCGGGCGGCTGCGGGCGTGGCGCCGACGATCAACAGGTTGGGGGTGAGCAGGCCCTTGTTCCGAAGCTGACGGACGTAGAGGAACCAGCACAGGTGCGACGCGGCCAGCAGCCCCGCGACCGCCAGGCACCAATCGACGATCTGGGCAGTGTTGTCGGCCCGGGCTTCGGGCGCGCGAAGGGACACGAAGGTCAGCATGATCAGCCCTGACCCGCCGACCGCGCCGATGACCCGATAGATATGCCGATGCAGGCGTTCCCGCGCGCTCAACTGATAGGCCTCGAAGCTGACCAGGGTCGCGGCGACCAGCAGCGAGGCGGCCAGCACCAGGCCGGCGACGGGGCCATGACCGAGCCAATCGACCCCGACGACGCCGGCCATCAACAGCAGATCGCTGAGCTGGACCAGACGGGCCAGCGTGTCGCCGCCGAGGCGGGAGCGGGCGCTGACCAGATGCTGCGGCCGCAGAGGCCCGCGACGGTGCGCGCGAGGCTCAGTGGGGTCGGCGCTGGCGTCGAACGGCATCAGGATCGGCCCTTGGGAATCGCGAAGGCGACTATGCCGGGTCTGGCTTAAGCAACCGGTTAACCCGGCCCCTTTGCGCCACCAGAGCGCGCTTCAGTCCAGGCTGTCCGGCTGACTGCGCCGCCCCGGTGCGCGGCCTGGGCGTTGCCTCGCCTCGCGGCGGGGCAGGTCGATGAGATTCGACCGATAGGCGGGCTGGACCGGATCGGCCGAGGTCACCGCTCCGCGGTCGGGGGTCGGCAGGCCGCGCAGGGTCGCCGCTGACCTGAGCACGGTGAGGTCCTCGGAGATGGCCCGCGTCCCGGCGCTCAGAATGGCGATCGCTTCCTCGTCCACCCCCAGCGTCCGATACATCGACGCGCGCGCGCGCCGTTCGGCCCGCCGCATGGCCAGCCACAGCGCGACCAGCAGCCCGCCCAGCGTCATCCCGGCCATGATCGGAAGCCAAAACAGCAAGAAAACTCCACAACCCGATTAGACCCTAAGCGTACTCGGTGACCTGTTCGTGGCGCCGCGGTCAGGCGCCTGCGACGCGCCGGCCCACATTGAATTCGTCCGAGTCTTCAGGGGCCAGTCAACGATCCGCGGCGCGCCGAAGCGCCACGCAGACCGACACCATACTTTGGCGCGCGCTCCCAACGCAGCGCGTCTTCGACGATCCGCGCCAGAGACGATCGCCTCGGCGTCCAGCCGAGCAGCGCCGCGGCCCGCGCCGGATTGGCCACCAGGCTCGCGGGATCACCTGCCCGGCGGGCGCCGACGATCTTTGGAACATCCCGGTCCAGCGCCGCACCGACGGCGTCGATGACCTCGAGGACGGACTTTCCCTCGCCGGCGCCAAGGTTCACGGCCTCGAAGGCGCCATCGGCGAGCTCCCGTTCCAGCGCCGCGACGTGGGCGTCGGCCAGATCGGCCACGTGGACATAGTCGCGCAGGCAGGTTCCGTCGGGGGTGTCGAAGTCTTTGCCGAAGACGGTCAGCGGCTTTCCGTCGCCGAGCGCCGCGGCGATGGCCAGCGGGATCAGATGGGTCTCCGGTTCGTGCCCCTCGCCGATCATGCCTGACGGATCGGCCCCCGCGGCATTGAAGTAGCGCAGCGCCACGGCGGACAGTCCATAGGCCCTGCATTGCGCCTGGATCAGCCATTCGGCGGCGAGCTTGGTGTCGCCGTAGGGACTGGCCGGCGCCTTCTCGGCGGTCTCGCCGATCGTCTCGAGCGGACCCCGCCCGCCCTGCCCGTAGACCGCGGCGCTGGAGGAAAACACCAGACGCCCGACACCGTGTTCGCGCAGGGTCGTCAACAGGGTCGTCGTGCCCCCGACATTGACGTCCCAGAACAGATCGGGCCGCGCCACCGACCGGCCGACCTCGATCAGCCCGGCGAAATGGATCGCCGCCTTGACGTGATGGGTCTCGATCGCTTCGGCCAGGGCGACGCGGTCGCGGATGTCGCCGTGGACGAACGGACCCCAATGCACAGCCTCGCGGAAGCCGGAAACCAGGCTGTCATAGACCACCGGAGTAAAGCCGCGCTCGGCCAGCGCCTTGGCGGTGTGGGCGCCGATATAGCCGGCCCCGCCAGTGACCAGCACGGCGGGTTTCGAAGTCTGCGTCATGCCGCCAATTCTGAGCCCTGATCGTGTCGATTTCGCTAAGACGCCGCCGGCCGTCAAGCTCATCGATGTCCGAAAACCGCGAGACAGGCCCGCGCGAGCCGGCCATTCTGGCGGCATGGATATGGACTTCGAAGCCTGCCGCCGCGCTTTCCTGACCCGGGACGCGCGATTCGACGGCCGCATCTTTGGCGCCGTGCGGACCACGGGCATCTATTGCCGTCCGATCTGTCCGGCGCGCACGCCGAAGCCGCAGAACATGAGCTTCTATCCGAGCGCCGCGCCTGCCAGGAAGCCGGCTATCGACCCTGCCTGCGGTGCCGCCCTGAGAGCTCGCCCGATCTGGGCGCCTGGCGCGGCACCTCCAACACCGTCTCCAGGGCGCTGGCGCTGATCGAGGGCGGGGCGATGGACGCCGGCGACGTGGACGGGCTGGCCGCGCGGCTGGGCGTTGGCGAGCGGCAGCTGCGCCGGCTGTTTCGCCAGCATCTGGGCGCGTCCCCGGTGGCGGTCGCCCAGACCCGCCGAGTGCTGCTGGCCAAGCAGCTGATCCAGGAGACCCTGCTGCCGATGGGCGAGGTGGCGCTGGCCTCGGGCTTCGGCAGCGTGCGGCGGTTCAACGAGACCTTTCAGCAGCTGTTCGGCCGGCCCCCGGGCGCCCTGCGCCGAAGCCGCGCTGACGAGGCGCGGTCGCAGGTCGCCGGCATCACGGTTCGCCTGCCGTACCGCGCGCCCTACGACTGGGCCGCGATGATCGATTTTCTTTCGGCCCGGGCGATTCCCGGGGTGGAGCAGGTGACGCCGCGGCGCTATGCGCGAACCCTGGTCGTCGATGGCCTGCGCGGCGTGGTCACGGTTTCGCCCGGCGCGGGCGACTTCCTGGTGGCCGAGATCCGTTTTCCCAAGGTGCAGGTCCTGCCGGCGGTGATCGCCCGCATTCGCCGGGTTTTCGACCTGAGCGCCGATCCCGGCCTGATCGGTTTGCACCTCAGCCAGGATCCGAAGCTGGCCCCGCTGGTGGCCGCGCGGCCGGGGTTGCGCGCGCCGGGCGCGTGGGATGGTTTCGAGCTGGCGGTGCGGGCGATCCTTGGCCAGCAGATCACCGTGACGGCGGCCGTTGGACTGGCGGCCAAGCTGGTGGCGGCCTATGGCGAAGCCGTTGATGATCCCACCGCGGCGGCGCTTGGGCTGACGCGAGCCTTCCCCACGCCTGAACAGCTGATCGGCAAGGACATCGCCGGACTCGGCATGCCGAGATCGCGCGGCGCGGCGCTGGAGGCGCTGGCCCGCACCGTCGCGGCTGACCCGACGATCTTCACCCCGCGCGCGAGCCTGGAAACCGCCATTGCCGCCCTGAAGGCGCTGCCTGGGGTCGGCGAGTGGACCGCGCAATATATCGCCCTGCGCGAACTGCGCGAACCGGACGCCTTTCCGCAAGCCGACATCGGTCTGCTTCGCGGCATGGCCGATGAGGCGGGCGTGCGCCCGACGCCAGCTGAACTGCTGGCGCGCGCCGAGCAGTGGCGGCCCTGGCGCGCCTATGCGGCGCAACACCTGTGGGCGGCCGACGCCGTCCCCGCCCCGCTCGCCGTAAAGGCGGTTGAACCCACAAGGACCCGGACCCATGCCCGCCGACACGCTGCCTGAAACCCTGACCCTTGACCGGCTTGCCACGCCGGTGGGCACGGCCCTGCTGGTCACCGATGAGGTCGGGCGTTTGCGGGCCTTCAACTGGACGGACTATGAGCCGGCCATGCTGGCCTGGATCGGGCGCCACTATCCCGCGGCCCGGCTCGGCGAAGGCCGGTCCCCCTGGTGCGGGGCTTTCGACGCCTATTTCTCAGGCGATGCCGGCGCGCTGGAGGCCGTTACCTGGACGGCGTCCGGCACACCGTTCCAGCTCAGTGTCTGGGATGCGCTCTGCACGATTCCCGCGGGCGAAACCCTGAGCTACGCACGCCTGGCCGAGCGGATCGGGCGACCGACGGCGGTGCGCGCGGTGGGTCTGGCCAATGGCGCCAACCCGGTCGCCGTCGTCGTGCCCTGCCACCGGGTGATCGGGACCGACGGATCGCTGACCGGATATGGCGGGGGACTGCATCGCAAGCGCTGGCTTCTCGACCTCGAGGGCGCGACTTTCAACGACCGGGTCGCCGCCTGATCTCTTCGGCCCCATTTCGTGGCCCATTTCGCGAGCAGGGGGATCGACGGCTGACCCGCGCGCCGGCCGTGCTATGAGCGCTCTCCGCAAAGCGCAACGGCGAGGCGATGGAAGAGTTTCTGCGACAGTACGGGCCGATCGGGATCTTCCTTGGCGCCGCGTTCGAGGGCCAGACGGCGGTGATCGTCGGCGGTCTGCTGGCGCGCCAGCAGATCCTGAATCTGTGGCTGACCCTGGGTTGCGCCACGGCCGGCTCGGCGATCCTCGACCATCTGCTGTTCGTGGCGGGCCGGCGGTTCCGGACGCACCGGTGGGTGGTGCGCGCGACCGAGCAGGCCGCCTTCGCCCGCGCGCTGAAATTCATTGAGCGGTTTCCGATCAGCTACACCCTGACCTTCCGCTTCA
>JANXXA010000008.1 GCA_025350885.1 Phenylobacterium sp. | reverse complement strand
AGAAGCGTATCCGCAAGTCCTTCGGGCGCATACCCGAGGCGGTGCGCATGCCGAACCTGATCGAGGTTCAGCGGTCCTCCTATGAACAGTTCCTGCAGCGCGAAGTCCGCCCGCCACAGCGCCGGGACGAGGGCATCGAGGCGGTGTTCAAGTCCGTCTTCCCGATCAAGGACTTCAACGAGCGCGCCACGCTCGAATACGTGTCCTACGAGTTTGAGGACCCGAAGTACGACGTTGAGGAATGCATCCAGCGCGACATGACCTACGCCGCGCCGCTGAAGGTGAAGCTGCGCCTGATCGTGTTCGAGACCGACGAGGAAACCGGCGCCCGCTCGGTCAAGGACATCAAGGAGCAGGACGTCTATATGGGCGACATCCCGCTGATGACGGAGAAGGGCACCTTCATCGTCAACGGCACCCAGCGGGTCATCGTCTCCCAGATGCACCGCTCGCCCGGCGTGTTCTTCGATCACGACAAGGGCAAGACCCACGCCTCGGGCAAGCTGCTGTTCGCCGCCCGGGTGATCCCCTACCGCGGCTCCTGGCTCGACTTCGAGTTCGACGCCAAGGACATCGTCTTTGTCCGCATCGACCGTCGCCGCAAGCTGCCGGCCACCACCTTCCTGATGGCGCTGGGCATGGATGGCGAGGAGATCCTCTCGACCTTCTACAACACGCTCTCCTACGCCAAGCGCGAAGAGAAGAAGGGCAAGGCCGGCGGCTGGGCCACCGCCTATCAGCCCGACCGCTGGCGCGGTGTGAAGCCGGAGTTCGCGCTGATCGACGCCGAGACCGGCGAAGAGATCGCCCCCGCCGGCGCCAAGGTTTCGGCCCGCAACGCCAAGAAGTTCGCCGACGCCGGCCTCAAGACGCTGCTGCTGGCGCCCGAGGCGCTGACCGGCAAGTACCTGGCCAAGGACCTCGTCAACCACGAGACCGGCGAAATCTATGCCGAAGCCGGCGACGAGTTGAACCCCGAGCTGCTGGCGGCGCTGGAAGAGCAGGGCTTCAAGACCCTCGAAGTTCTGGACATCGACGACGTCACCGTCGGCGCCTACGTCCGCAACACCCTGCGCGTCGACAAGAACACCGCCCGCGAGGACGCGCTGTTCGACATCTATCGCGTCATGCGCCCTGGCGAGCCGCCGACAGTGGAAGCCGCCGAGGCGATGTTCAAGTCGCTGTTCTTCGATTCCGAACGCTACGACCTGTCCTCGGTCGGCCGCGTCAAGATGAACATGCGGCTCGAGCTCGACTGCCCCGACGACGTGCGCGTGGTCCGCAAGGACGACGTGCTGGCGGTGCTGAAGACCCTGGTCGGCCTGCGCGACGGCCGCGGCGAGATCGACGACATCGACAACCTCGGCAACCGCCGGGTGCGCTCGGTCGGCGAACTCCTGGAAAACCAGTACCGGGTCGGCCTGCTGCGCATGGAGCGCGCCATCAAGGAGCGCATGAGCTCGGTCGATATCGACACGGTCATGCCGCACGACCTGATCAACGCCAAGCCGGCCGCCGCGGCCGTGCGCGAGTTCTTCGGTTCGTCACAGCTCTCGCAGTTCATGGACCAGACCAATCCGCTGTCGGAAATCACCCACAAGCGCCGCCTCTCGGCGCTGGGTCCGGGCGGCCTGACCCGCGAGCGGGCGGGCTTTGAAGTCCGCGACGTGCATCCGACCCACTATGGCCGGATCTGCCCGATCGAGACGCCGGAAGGCCCGAACATCGGCCTGATCAACTCGCTTGCGACCCATGCGGTGGTCAACAAGTACGGCTTCATCGAGAGCCCGTATCGGCGGATCAAGGACGGCCGGACGACCGACGAGGTGGTCTATATGTCGGCCATGGAAGAGGCCAAGCACGTCATCGCTCAGGCCAACATCACGCTGAAGGACGGCTACATCGTCGACGACCTGGTCCCCGGCCGGGTGAACGGCGAGCCGGGCCTGTTGCCCAAGGCCGACGTCGATCTGATGGACGTCTCGCCCAAGCAGGTGGTCTCGGTGGCGGCCTCGCTGATCCCGTTCCTGGAAAACGACGACGCCAACCGCGCCCTGATGGGCTCGAACATGCAGAAGCAGGCTGTGCCGCTGATCCAGACGGACGCGCCGCTGGTCGGCACCGGCATGGAATCGATCGTCGCCGTGGACTCCGGCGCGGTCGTCGTCGCCCGCCGTCCGGGTATCGTCGAGCAGATCGACGGCACCCGCATCGTGGTCCGCGCCACGGAAGAGACCGACCCCACCAAGCCCGGCGTCGATATCTACCGCCTGCAGAAGTTCCAGCGGTCCAACACCTCGACCTGCATCAATCAGCGTCCGCTGGTGCGCGTCGGCGACCGGATCGCGGCCGGCGACGTGGTGGCCGATGGCCCGTCCACCGACCTGGGCGAACTGGCGCTGGGGCGTAACACCCTCGTCGCCTTCATGCCCTGGAATGGCTACAACTTCGAAGACTCGATCCTGATCTCCGAGCGGATCGTGCGCGACGACATCTTCACCTCGATCCACCTCGAGGAGTTCGAGGTCATGGCCCGCGACACCAAGCTGGGTCCGGAAGAGATCACCCGCGATATTCCCAACGTGGGCGAGGAGGCCCTGCGCAACCTCGACGAAGCCGGCATTGTGGCGATCGGCGCGGAAGTCCTGCCGGGCGACATTCTGGTCGGCAAGGTCACGCCGAAGGGCGAGAGCCCGATGACCCCGGAAGAAAAGCTGCTGCGCGCCATCTTCGGCGAGAAGGCGTCCGACGTCCGCGACACCTCCTTGCGCCTGCCCCCTGGCGTGGCCGGGACGATCGTCGAGGTCCGGGTGTTCAACCGGCACGGCGTCGACAAGGACGAACGCGCCCTGGCCATCGAACGCGCGGAAATCGACCGCCTGGGCAAGGACCGCGACGACGAGTTCGGCATCCTGACCCGCAACAACACCTCGCGCCTGCGCACCCTGCTGGTCGGCAGGACCGCCGTATCGGGTCCCAAGGGCCTGGGCCGCGGCAAGATCGAAGCCGACAAGCTGGAAGAGATCTCTCCGGGCCTCTGGTGGCAGGTCGCCGTCGACGATGACGCGGTCATGGTCGAACTGGAAGCCATGCGCAAACAGTTCGACGAGGCCCGCAAGCGCCTCGACCGCCGCTTCGAGGACAAGGTCGACAAGCTGCAGCGCGGCGACGAGCTGCCGCCCGGCGTGATGAAGATGGTCAAGGTGTTCGTGGCGGTGAAGCGCAAGCTGCAGCCGGGCGACAAGATGGCCGGCCGTCACGGC
>JANXXA010000361.1 GCA_025350885.1 Phenylobacterium sp. | reverse complement strand
CCCCAATTCTTACTGTCCATGGGGGCGATCTCTATATCGAGTCGATCTGTGGGCAGGCGGCCTTCCAGGCGCTCAGGCCATTCGATCACCGCGGCGCCCACATCCAGCGCCTCGTCGAGCCCGATCTCATAGGCCTCGTCCGGGTCGGACAGCCGATAGAGGTCGAAGTGGGCGATGGCCAGGCGCGGGCCTTCATAGAACTGGACGAGGGTGAAGGTTGGCGACGGAACCTCCTCGTCGGGCGTGGTGAGGCTGCGGATCAGGCCGCGCGCCAGGGTCGACTTGCCGGCGCCCAGCGGGCCGGAGAGGCACACCGTCTCGCCGACCTTCAGCACCCGGCCGATGGCCGCGCCGAGCCGGGCGGTGGCCGCGTCATCGGTCAGGATCATGCGAACGCCCGGTCGGGATCGGCGGCCAGGTCGTTTTCCACAAAGGCTTTGAGGCGGGCGATGGCGTCAGCCGGTTCGCCTTCCAGCGCCTCGAAACCGATCGGCCGGCCCACGGTCAGGGCGAAGGATCGCCCCTGTTTGTTGAGCAGCTCGTGGAACAGGGTGATGTCGCGCAACTCGCCGGAGACCCGGTCGAACAGGTGAAACAGCCGCGACCAGGGCCCGGCCACGTGGACCGGCACGATGGCGGTGGCGTACTTGCGCGCCAGCGACACCGCCGAAGGCGCCCAGGGCGGGTCGGCAAGCCGGCCGTCCGGCTGGCGTCGCGCCAGGCGACCGGACGGGAAAATGATCAGGCAACGCTCGGCCTCCAGCGCCTCTCGGGTCAGCAGCAGGGTGGCGCGGGTGCGCTCGCGGGTGCGCTTGGCCTCCACCCACTCCACGGGGATCAGCAGGTCGGTCAGGCGCGGCGAAATCCGGTGCGCGTCGGAATTGGCGTAGAAACACAGGTCCGGCCGCAGGGTTTTCAACGCATCAAAGACCGCGATCCCGTCGGCGATCCCGGTGGGGTGGTTGCAGACCACGATCAGTCGCCCCTCGCGCGGAATGCGCTCCAGGCCCGTGGCGGTTACCTTGACACCCAGCAGGTTCGACACGTGGTCGATGGCCGCGCGGCCGGGCAGCGAGGCGATCGCATCTGCCATCCGCCGCGCCTTATCGTAGTCGAGCACGCCGTAGAGCAGCGGCCGCAACACGGGCCAGACAGCGCTCGCCGCCAGCCTGGGCGCGCGCTCGGCGATCAGCCGGTCGACGATATGGTCGCGGGTCCGCGCCGGGTCGAACGTCTGGACGGGCGAAGCAATCGACATGGCCGGAAGATGCGCTCGGGGGTCATCCTTGAGCAAGCGCTAGGCGAGCGTCCGCCAAAGGTCTAAATCCCCGCACATGCGTCAGATCACCCACTTCATCGACGGCGTCTCGGTCGCCGGAACCTCGGGCCGCTTCGGCGACATCTTCAATCCCAACACCGGCGAGGTGCAGGCCCGCGTGGCGCTGGCCAATGTTGGCGAACTGGACGCCGCGGTCGCTTCGGCGGTCCGGGCGCAGCAGGTCTGGGCGCTGGTCAATCCGCAACGGCGCGCGCGGGTGATGTTCGACTTCAAGCGTCTGATCGAAGCGAATATGAACGAACTCGCTGAACTCCTGTCGTCCGAGCACGGCAAGGTCGTCGCCGACAGCAAAGGCGACATCCAGCGCGGACTTGAAGTCATCGAATTCGCCTGCGGCATCCCGCATGCGTTGAAGGGCGAATATACCGAAGGCGCCGGCCCCGGGATCGACGTCTATTCCATGCGCCAGCCCCTGGGCGTCTGTGCGGGCATCACCCCGTTCAACTTCCCGGCGATGATCCCGATGTGGATGTTCGGCATCTCCATCGCGGTGGGCAACAGCTTCATCCTCAAGCCCTCGGAGAAGGACCCCTCGGTCCCGGTCCGCCTGGCCGAGCTGATGATGGAGGCCGGCGCGCCCAAGGGCGTGCTGAACGTGGTCCATGGCGACAAGGTCTCGGTGGACGCCATCCTCGACCACCCGGATATCCGGGCTGTCAGCTTCGTGGGCTCGTCGGATATCGCCCATTACGTCTATTCGCGCGGCACGGCGGCCGGCAAGCGCGTCCAGGCCATGGGCGGGGCCAAGAACCACGGCATCGTCATGCCCGATGCCGATATCGACCAGGCGGTGAAGGATATCTCCGGCGCGGCCTTCGGCTCGGCCGGTGAGCGCTGCATGGCGCTGCCGGTGGTGGTGCCGGTGGGCGCCAGGACGGCCAATGCCTTCCGCGAGAAGATGCTGGCCGAGATCGAGACCCTGAAGGTCGGCATCTCCACCGACGCCGCGGCGCAGTACGGCCCGGTGGTCTCCGCCGCTCACCGCCGCAAGATCTCCGACTACATCCAGCTGGGTGTCGAAGAGGGCGCCGAACTGGTCGTCGATGGCCGCGACTTCGCCTTGCAGGGCTACGAGCAGGGGTTCTTCATCGGCCCCTCGATGTTCGACCAGGTGAAGCCCGACATGCGCACCTATCAGGAGGAGATCTTCGGCCCCGTGCTGCAGATCGTCCGCGCCGAGAGCTTCGAGGAGGCGCTGGCCCTGCCCAGCCAGCATCAGTACGGCAACGGCGTGGCCATCTTCACCCGCAACGGTCGCGCCGCGCGCGAGTTCGCCGCCCGGGTCAACGTCGGTATGGTCGGGATCAATGTGCCGATCCCGGTGCCGGTGGCCTACCACTCCTTCGGCGGCTGGAAGCGCTCGGCGTTCGGCGACGCCAACCAGCACGGCATGGAAGGCGTTCGCTTCTACACCAAGGTCAAGACCATCACCGCCCGCTGGCCCGATGGAGCCACTGAAGATTCAGCCTTCATCATCCCGACGATGGGCTGACGATGAGGGCCTTCCGCCTCTGGGCAAGCCTGTTTCTGGTGTTGGCGCTCGCGGCCGCGACGGGCTGGGCCTACGGGACCTTCGAGGTCCGCTGGCGCCCGACGCTGATCACCCGCCACCAGCAGGAGATCGCCGCCCTCCTGCAATCGTCAGGATGGGTGGCCCCCGGCCTGCCGGGCAAGAAGCTCTATATGATCACCTACCGCGCCGCCCCGGAAGCCGAGCGGTTCGTCGCTGACGATCTCCCCAGCCTGCGGAAGAAGGGCGTCGACACCCGCGTCATCATGATCGCCCGGCCCGATCTCAACGGTCAGGCGCAATCGACGCCTTTGGAACGGGCCACCGTCGCCCAGCTCTGGCTCAGCCGCGACTGGAGCCTGCTGACGCGCTGGCAGGCTGTCCCCGCGACGGCCTGGGCCGCACCGGGCATCGCGCGCGCCGATGGCGACATGGCGCGGACGGCGGTGGTCGAGGCCGGTCGCGGCCTGATCGACAGGCTCGGGCCGATGCTCAAGGATAACGGGTTCACGCTGGCCTACCCGACGCTGGTCTGGTGGAACGACAAGGGCGAGATGCGCGCCTGCGCCTGCACGACGCGCCAGGCCCAGGCCCGTGTGCTCAAGGATCTTGGGGTCTAGCTCCGGCGCATGGCGTCCGCTCTGCAAGCCGCCTACGACGCCCGCCTCGCCACAGGGGAAATCCGGCCCGACTCGGCCCAGGCCGCCGGCCTCGCGGCGCTGTTGCGACTGGAAGCCGACCTCTCCGCCGCGCCGCCGCAGGGCCGCCTGACCGCGCTGTTCCGCAAGCCGGAACCACAGCGCGGCGTCTACCTCTGGGGGCCTGTGGGTCGCGGCAAGTCGATGCTGATGGACCTGTTCGTGACCTCGACCGGCCCCGCCGCGCGCCGGACCCATTTCCACGTGTTCATGGGCGAGATCCACCGGTTGATCGGCGCCTGGCGCTCCAGCGACGCCGCTGAGCGAAAGGCGAAATTCGGCCAGCACGTTCCTGCTTTCGGATCGACCTTTGGTCGATCCTGGGGCGGCGACGACCCCATCGCCCCTGTCGCTGATGTGGTCGCCGAGGCGTCACGCCTGCTGTGTTTCGACGAGTTCCAGGTCACCGACATCGCCGACGCGATGATCTTAGGCAGGCTGTTCGAGGCGCTGTTCGCCCGTGGCGTGACCCTGGTGGCGACCTCCAACCGGGCGCCGGACGACCTCTACCGCGACGGCCTCAACCGCCAGCTGTTCCTGCCCTTCATCGACCTCCTGAAGGCCCGGCTCGAAGTGGCGGCGGTGGCGGGCGGCCACGACTATCGGCTGGATCGGCTGCGCGCCGCGGGGACGTGGTTTTCGCCGGCCGACCCCGACAACCGCCGGTCCTTCCAGGCGCTCTGGCGCGATCTGCTGGGGGCCGAGGATGAAGATGGAGCCACGCTGGAGGTGCTCGGCCGCGCGATCCACCTGCCGCACGCCGCAGGCGGCCTGGTCCGCGCCAGTTTCGCCAGCCTGTGCTCGGTGGCGCTCGGCCCGAACGACTATCTGGCGCTGGCCGCCCGGTTTCACACGGTGTTCCTCGAGGATCTGCCCAGACTGACGGCCGGCCGCCGCGAGGAGGCGCGCCGCTTGGTCATCCTGATCGACGCCCTCTACGAGGCGCGCACCCGGCTGATCGTCCTGGCCGAGGGTCCGCCTGCGGACCTTTACCCGGCCGGCGACGGCGCCTTCGAATTCGAGCGCACAGCCTCGCGGCTGGAAGAAATGCGCTCGGCCGACTGGCTGAGCGAGGCCGGCTGACCGGGCTCCGCTGCGGGCGTGGTTAACCAACCTACAACCATACCGGTATTCTGTGGACGCGGCGGTCGCCTGACCGTCCGCCTTGGCGTTCACCTCGCCGCAAGGAAACCGATGCCCGACGCCACGCCCGCCTCCACCCCGGATTTTTCCGCTCGCCGCCCGGCCAACCCGGCGCCTAGCCTGGGCCTGGCTTTTCTCGGTCGCCGCTGCTTCGAGGGGCAGGGCGTTGCCCAGGTCTGGGATGCGTTGGTCGCCCGGCTCGCCGCCGACCCCGTCGACGCCGGCGCCATGCTGGATCTGTCCACCCTGCTGCAGATGCGCGGCGAGCGGGACAAGGGGCTGGAGCTGCAGGCCGCCGCGCTCGCCACCTGTCGCCTGTATCGCACGTCCCACGGCTCGGGGCGGGGCCTGCGGGTCCTGGCCTTCGCCATCGCCGGCGACCTGATGACCAACACCCCCATCGACTTCCTGCTGGAAGGCTCCAACATCGAGCTGACCACCTGCTATATCGACGGGGGCCTGCCGTCTGCGGCGGAGCTGCCCGACCACGACGTCGCCTTCCTGGCCATCGGCCTGTCCGAACACGGCAAGTGGGTGTTGAGCCAGCTTCAGGGCGCCTTCGACGGCTGGCCCCGGCCGGTGGTCAACGGACACGCTGAGCGGATCGCGGCGCTCACCCGCGACGGTGTCGCCGACCGCTTCACCAGCCATCACGACATCCTGTGTCCCGCCACG
>JANXXA010000573.1 GCA_025350885.1 Phenylobacterium sp. | reverse complement strand
GTGTCAGGCTGGGGATCTGGCCGTAGCAGTAGTTGGTGTCCATCGAGGTCCCGACCGGGAACCCGGCCACCAGCCGCCCGCCGGAAATGCAGTCCAGCATGGCGAACTCTTCGGCCACCCGGATCGGGGGGTTATAGAGGGCGATGGAGTTGCCCAGCACGACGATGGCCGCATCCTTGGTGCGGCGCGCCAGGCCCGCGGCAATGATATTGGGGCTGGGCATGATGCCGTAGCCGTTCTGGTGGTGCTCGTTCACCCCGATCCCGTCGAACCCCAGGGTGTCGGCGTATTCCAGGAGGTCCATATAGGTGTTGTAGACCTCGTGGCTCTTGACCGGGTCGAACAGCTTCTGGTCGATATCCACCCAGACCGAACGGTTCTTCTCCCGGAAGTCGTCCGGCAGATAGGGCCACGGCATCAGATTGAACCAGGTGAACTTCATCACATCCTCCGGGCCGCCTCTGCCGGGCGGTCGCTGACCGACGATAACCTATCGCGGGGCGGCGCCAAGCAGGACATCGGCTCGTCCGCCGGCTTTCTTCCGCCCGCCATAGCGGGCCGAGGCCGCAGCCCAGCCACCCAGGATGAAGGTGGTCCAGAATTCGGCGGCCTCGACCGGCGCCACGCCGAAACTCTTGAGCGCCCGCGTGGCGGCCGCCTGTCGATCCCCGACGACGCCGCCTGGCGCGGCCTGCTCAGCCTGCCCGGCCGGCCGGCCGGATTGGACGATCCGGCCTTCGCGACAGCCGCCGCACGGCTGTTCGCGCGCGCGGCGCTGGACGAGACCCTCGGCGCCTGGACCCGGATGCAGAAGGCCCCGGCCCTGGCGGCGGCGCTGCAGGCCGCCGCCGTGGTGCGGCCGTGCGGCGAGGCCCTGGCCTGCGAACACCTCGCCGCGCACGACTGGTTCACCCCGCTCACCCGCCCCGATCTCGGAGAGCATCGCTATAACGGCTTTCTGTGGCGGATGACCGGTGCGCCGCTGACGGCCAGCCGCCACCCGCCGAGGTTTGGCGAGCACTCCGAGGAGCTGCTGCGCGAACTCCTCGGGCTGTCCGACACGGA
Source organism: Phenylobacterium sp. (assembly GCA_025350885.1). Taxonomy (GTDB): domain Bacteria; phylum Pseudomonadota; class Alphaproteobacteria; order Caulobacterales; family Caulobacteraceae; genus Phenylobacterium. The sequence goes on along the minus strand of JANXXA010000573.1, from coordinate 4,512 downwards.
GATCGCCGTCCTGAAAGAAAACGACGTGACCGGCGCCGTGCTCTGACCCGCCCTCTTGAACCCGAGTCCGTCGATTCCTCGGTTGGATTCAGGCGAATTAGGAGGTTTCCGTCGTCTTGACGGGGACTGTCGCGTAGCCTCTCTTCCAGGCGGGCGAAGGGGGTGCGGATGCCGGGGACCAGGGTTGATCGACGCGCCCTCCTGCTGCTGGCGGGGGGCGTCGCCAGCTCCGCCGGCGCCGCCGGCGCCGCCGGCGCCAGGCCCGACCCCGGCTCCAGCCCATGGGGCGGCTTCGGCGTCGCCAGCCGGCTACACCTTCCTCAAGCCGTCGGAGGCGCTGTTTGTCGAGGCCGTGGTGGCGCACATGATCCCGGCCGACGAGCTGACCGCCGACGGGGTCGAGCTCGGCGTGGCGACATTCGTTGACCGAGCGCTGGCGGGCGGCTGGGGCAAGGGCGACCGGCTCTACCTGCAGGGTCCCTGGAAGACCGGAACGCCGAACCAGGGCTATCAGCTGGCGATGACGCCGGCCGAGCTCTACCGGGCCGGGATCGCCCAGAGCAACGCCTGGTGCCGCGCCGCGCACGGCAGGACTTTCGACCGGCTCGCCGCAGTCGACAAGGAAGCCTTCCTGCTGGCGCTCCGCAAGGGCGACATGAAGCTGCCGGGCGGATTGCCCGCCCGCGCCTTCTTTGACGTTCTCTACCAGACGGTCATGGAAGGGATGTTCGCCGACCCGATCTATGGCGGCAACCGCGACAAAGCGGCCTGGAAGATGATCGGCTTTCCCGGCGTCATGGCCAACAACGCCCAGAACATCCGCAATTACGGCGACGGACGCCGGTTCCCCGCCAATCCGCTCAGCATCGCGGACATGTCATGAGGGGGCGCAAGCGTGGCTCGTAAGCTTCCGCCCGTCGATATCGTCATTGTCGGCATGGGCTGGACGGGCGGCATCATGGCTCGCGAGCTCGGTCCGACCGGCCTGAAAATCGCTGTGCTTGAGCGCGGCGGCCCGCGCTCGACCGAGGAGGATTTCGGCGTCCCCTCGATCCGCGATGAGCTTCGTTTCGCCCAGCGCACCGACCTGATGATGGATACCGCCAAGGACACGGTGAGCGTCCGGAACACCCCGGCCGAGGAAGCCCTGCCGATGCGCCGGCTGGGCTCGTTCCTTCCCGGCGAGGGCGTCGGCGGGTCGGGCGTGCACTGGAACGGCGCCACCTGGCGCTGGCCGGACAGCGACCTGAAGATCCGCGCGATGTACACCGAGCGCTATGGGGCGAAGTTCATCCCCGGCGACATGCCGCTGCGCGACTGGGGCGTCAGCTATGCGGAGCTTGAGCCCTACTACGACAAGTTCGAGTATGTCGCGGGGGTCTCCGGCAAAGCCGGCAACCTGCAGGGGCGCAAGCAACCCGGCGGCAACCCCTTCGAGGCGCCCCGAGGCCGCGACTACCCGCTGCCGCCGCTGGTCGACAGCTACGCCGCCAAGCTGTTTACGGAGGCGACGAAGGGTCTGGGGTTGAATCCCTTCCCGCGGCCCACGGCCAACGCCTCGAGGCCCTACGTCAACCCGGACGGCATGCGGCTCGGCCAATGCCAGTATTGCGGATTCTGCGAGCGATTCGGCTGCGAATCCAACGCCAAGGGCAGCCCGCACATCACGGTGATTCCGGTCGCTCTGAAGAATCCCAACGTGGACCTGCGAACCTGGTGCTGGGTCCAGAAGGTGCTGCTCGACTCCACCGGCAAGAAGGCTACCGGAGTCGTCTACCTGAACGTGCAGACCGGCGAGGAGCTTGAGCAGCCGGCCGACCTGGTGATCCTGTGCGCCTACGGGCTGGCCAATGTGCACCTGATGCTGCTGTCGGGGATCGGGAAACCCTACGACCCGAAGACCGGAGCCGGGATCGTCGGCAGCCACTACTGCTACCAGGGCGGCGCCGGCCAGCAGCTGTTCTTCGAAGGCAAGAACTTCAACCCCTTCCTGGCGACCGGGGGGATGGGCGCGCTGGTGGACGACTACAACGCCGACTGGGACTTTGATCGGGGGCTGCGCGGCTACATCGGCGGCTCGACCATCACCTGCGGCGGTTCCGGCGGACGGCCCATCGGCTACCGCCCGACGCCGGCGGGCACGCCTGCCTGGGGCTCTGAATGGAAGCGGGCCACGGCCAAGGGGTACCAGTCGGCGCTGAACATCAGTTCGCTGGGTGCGGTCATGCCGCACCGGCAGAACTACCTGGACCTCGATCCGACTTACCGCAATCGGTTCGGCCAGCCGCTGCTGCGCATGACCTTTGACTTCAAGGACAACGATCAGCGGCAGAACAGCCACGCTGCGGAGATGTGCGCGCGGATCGGCAAGGCGATGAACCCGACGCGCGCGGACCCGCCCAGTTTCCGCAAATCGTGGTCGGTGATCCCCTATCAGTCCACCCACAACACCGGCGGGGCGATCATGGGGACCAAGCCGAGGACCAGCGCGGTGAACACCTGGCTGCAGAGCTGGGACGCGCCCAACGTCTTCGTGGTCGGCGCGTCGGCCTTCCCGCACAACTCCGCCTACAACCCCACCGGGCCAGTGGCCGCGCTCGCCTACCGCACGGCCGAGGCGATCCGCGATCGCTACCTTAAGTCACCTGGCATGCTGACGTGATCCGCCTGCCGCTGCTGCTGCTTTGTCTTGCGCCGCCCGGCCAGGCGCTCGCGGCCGGCGACGAGCAGGCCGGCAAGGCGGTCTACGCGCAGTGCGCCGCCTGCCACAGCATGGATCCGGAGCAGAGCGCACTCGGACCGCACCTTAAGGGCGTCGTCGGGCGCAAGGCGGGCGCGGTGGAGGGCTATGTCTACTCTCCGCCGATGCGCCGCTCGGAGGTGACCTGGACGCCGGAGATCATCGACGCGTTCCTGGTGGACCCCCAGGCGGTTGTGCCCGGCACGAAGATGCCGTTCTCGGGCCTGCCCACCCCCAAGGACCGGGAAGACCTCATCGCCTATCTGGCCGCGCCTTAGATCGCCAGCCCGGGCGGCTCGACTTTTCACCGCGCGCGAGGGAGTGATGGGGTCGCCCCCTTGGAGTCACCGCCGTTGCATAGACGCCTGCTCGCCACCCTGCTCGCCGCCACAGCGCTGGGTCTGACCGCCTGCCAGGGCGGCAAGGCGCAGCGGCCGGCCTGCCCGGCTGGCCAGGTCTGCCTGGAATACGGCAATGAGAGCGATCCCCTGACGCTCGACCCGCAGACCGCCAACCTGCTCACCGAAAGCCGGGTCATCGGCGATTTGATGGTGGGCCTGACCACCGAGGCCCCGGACGCCAGCCCCCTGCCGGGCATGGCGACATCGTGGGAGACCAGCGCCGATGGCCTGACCTGGACCTTCCACCTGCGGGACAGCAAATGGTCGGACGGCGTTGCACTGACGGCGGACGACTTCGTCTATGCCTACCGCCGGATTCTCGATCCAAAGACCGCCTCGATCTACGCCTACCTGGTCACCCTGCTGAAGAACGGCCGGTCGGTGAACGAAGGCAAGGCGCCGCTGGAGGCCGTCGGCGCACGCGCGCTCGACGCCCACACCCTTGAGCTCACCCTGGAGCATCCGGCGCCCTATCTGCCGCAACTCCTGATGCACCAGAGCTTCTATCCGGTCCCGCGCCACGTGGTCGAAAAGCTCGGCGACGCCTGGACCAAGCCTGAGAACTACGTCTCCAACGGCGCCTACCGGCTGATCGACTGGCGCCTCGGGGACCGGGTGCGGGTGGCGCGCAACCCCGCCTTCTTCGACGCCGCTCACGTCTGCATCGACCGGATCGACTATTTTCCCACCGGCGATGTGATCTCCGCCGAGCGGCGGGTGAAGCGCGGCGAACTGGACCTCAACACCACCTTCCAGTCGAACCGCCTGCAGCATCTGCGCGAGGTCATGGCGGGCTACCCACGACCCCACCTGACGCTGGCCACCTACTATCTGTCGTTCAACACCCGCACCGTGAAGCCGTTGCAGGACAAGCGGGTGCGGCGCGCCCTGTCGGAAGCCATCGACCGCGACTTCGTTACCCAGAAGCTGCAGCGCGCGGGCCAGATTTCCGCCTACAGCTTCGTGCCGCCCGGCGTCGCCAACTTCGCCTATGGCGCGCGCACCGCCTGGGCCGGACAATCCCTCGCCCAACGCCAGGTCGAGGCCAGGGCGCTCTTGGCCCAGGCGGGCTTTTCGCCGGGCCATCCCCTGAAGCTGGAGATCAAGGCCTCCAGCGCGACGGAGACCCTGCTGCTGATGGAAGCCGTCCAGGCCGACTGGCGCGCCATCGGCGTCGACGCCTCGATCGTGCAGAACGAGAGCCAGGTGGCGTTCGCCGCCTATCGCGACCGCGACTTTCAGGTGGGCTCGATGAGCTGGATCGCCGATTTCAACGACCCGATGACCTTCCTGGGCCTGATGAAGTCGAACACCGGGGCGCAGAACTATGGGGACTACAAGAACCCCGCCTACGACGCCCTGCTGGCCCAG
>JANXXA010000551.1 GCA_025350885.1 Phenylobacterium sp. | reverse complement strand
CTGTCATCCCGGCCGCAAGCCTGCGCCCGCAGGCTGGAGAGCCGAGACCCAGCGACCAACGCAAGGCAGGCTGGGTCCCGGATCGGCTTTTCAGCCGTCCGGGAAGACAGAGTTTTAGGGTCTTGCCTGACGAATTAACCCGAGTTCGGAGCCCTGTGCCAGGGCGCCGCGCCCTTGCCAAGGCGCACAAAGGCTAGGCCAAATGCGCGCAAGCAACAGGCCTGTGGGGGAAGCGATGAGCGGATATGCAGCGGGTGGGCCGACGCCTTCGGGGATTACACGGCGCCGGCTGGTCGGCACGGCGGCGGGGCTGGCGGCCGGCGGCCTGGCCGGCTCGGCGCTGGGGGCGGCGCGCAAGCTGGCGCCCAGCGACCGGGTCAACCTGGCGGTGATCGGGGCCGGCGGCCAGGGCGCGTCGAACATGCTCAAGCTGACCAGCCAGAACATCGTCGCCACGGCCGACGTCGACTACGATCATGTGCTGCGCGCCCTGCTCGACAAGACCGGCTGGATCAGCCCGCTCCGCCAGCCGCTGAAGGAGGCCTATGACAAGGCGCACCGCTACACCGACTACCGCCGGATGTTCGACACGCAGAAAGACATCGACGCGGTCCTGATCGCCACGCCTGACCACCATCACGCCGTCGCCGCGCGGATGGCCATGGAGCGCGGCCTGCACGTCTATGTGCAGAAGCCGCTGACCTACACCATCGAGGAGAGCCGGCGGCTGGCGGAGCTGGCGCGGGCCAACCCCGGCCTGATCACCCAGATGGGCAATCAGGGCCACTCAGGCGACGATGGCCGCCGCGTGGTCGAACTGATCCGCGGCGGCGTCATCGGGCCGGTGCGCGAGGTCCACGTCTGGACCAACCGGCCTGTATGGCCGCAAGGCATCGCCAAGCCGGCGGCCGTCGCCACGCCGGGCAGCCTTGACTGGCAGACCTGGCTGGGTCCGGCCGACGTGAACTGGGGCTATCACCCCGACTACGCGCACTTCAACTGGCGCGGCTGGGTGCCGTTCGGGTCCGGGGCGCTCGGCGATATGGGCGCGCACCTGATCGATTTCCCGATCTGGGCGCTGGAACCGGGTCTGCCCACCAAGGTCGAGACGCGCCACTCGCGCTGGGCCGGCAACCCCAGCCTGTGGGACACCAAGCGCCCGGCCGAACTCACCAGCTTTCCGTCGGCCAGCATCGCTCACTATGAATTCGGCAAAGCCCCCGGCGCCAAGGAAAGAGGCGGCGGACCGCTCAGCCTGACCTGGTACGACGGCGGCCTGTTGCCACCCACACCGCACGGCTTCCCGGCGAGCATGTCCATGAGCGGCGATGGCGGCGTGCTGTTCGTCGGCGCGCACGGCATGCTGACGCACGAGACCTATGGCGAAAAGCCGGTGCTGATCGGCGAGGGGCTGGAGGACAAGGCCCGGAAGATTCCCCGGTCCCTGCCCCGCATCCAGGGCGGCATGGCTGGCCACGAGATGAACTGGATCCGCGCCATCCGCGGCGAAGAGGCGATTTCCTGCCCGTTCGAATATGCCACGCGGCTCAACGAGACCATGAACCTGGGCGTGGTCGCCCTGCGCGCCGACCAGGCGATCGAGTACGACGCCGCCCTTGGCCGGGTCACCAACGTCGCCGACGCCAACCAGTACCTCAGCCGCCAATACCGCAAGGGCTGGGAGCTTTGAGCCGCCGGGCTTGGCTGGCGGCAGGCTCGGCCGCCCTGTTGCTGGCGACCGCGACAGCCGCGGCGGCCCAGGCTGTGCCGCCGCCTCCCGGTTCGACCGCTCGCCCCCAGGACACCGAGCAGTGGACGCCGGTTCCGGCGATCGTGGCGCCCGGCGCAACCGACGCCGCCGCGCCCGCCGACGCCATCGTGCTGTTCGACGGGCGCAACCTCGACCAATGGGTCAACAGTCGCGACAAGGCGCCGGCCGCCTGGACCGTGGCCAACGGCCTGCTGACGGTGGCCAAGGGCGTCGGCAACATCGAGACCCGGCGCAATTTTCGAAACTATCAGCTGCATCTGGAATGGCGGGTTCCGGCCGACGTCACCGGCGCCGGCCAGGGGCGCGGCAATTCGGGAGTGTTCCTGGCCTCCACCGGCCCGGCCGACGCCGGCTATGAGCTGCAGATCCTGGATTCCTACAACAACACGACCTACGTCAACGGCCAGGCCGGCAGCCTCTACAAGCAGCACCCCCCGCTGGTGAACGCCGCGCGCGGGCCCGGCGCGTGGCAGGCCTATGACGTGATCTGGACCGCGCCGGGGTTCGCGGGCGATGGCGCGGTGACCTCGCCGGCGCGCGTCACCGTCCTGCACAATGGCGTGCTGATCCAGAACAACGCGGTGCTGGCCGGCGAAACCCTCTACATCGGCAAGCCGTCCTACAAACCCTACGCCTCGGCGCCCA
>JANXXA010000514.1 GCA_025350885.1 Phenylobacterium sp. | reverse complement strand
TGGAGGACAGGACCCTCGATCCGGCTGAGCTGTCCCAGGCGCGCACCCTCTTTGCCCGCGCCCTGGAGACCCCGGGGGGCCTGAAGATCCAGACCATCCATGCCTTCTGCGAGAAGGTCCTGCGCCGCTTCCCGCTCGAGGCCGGGATCTCGCCTGGTTTCCAGGTGATGGATGATCCGGCGGCGGCGGCGGTCGCCAAGGCGGCCCGCGACGGGGTGGCCCGCCATGCGCTGGCCGGAACGGGTGGGGTCTCCGAAGCCTATGCCCGGTTTTCGGTGAGCCTGGATTTCCAGAGCTTCGAGGCGATGTTCACCGACTTCGAGGCCCGCCGCGGGCGGCTGGTCGACTTCCTGCGTCGCACGGGCGGATTCGAGGGCGCCCGGGCGTGGATCTGGCGAACCTGCGGCTTCAACGGACCCATCGATGCCGACGAGATCGCCGGCGAGGCGATGGACCAACTCGACCGCGCGATCTGGCGGCTGGCGGCGGAGACGCTGGCGGAAGGCAGTGCGAGCGACAAGGCGAACGCCGTGCGGATGGCGGCGGTGGCGGCGGAACCGGCCGGCGCGTTCGTCCGCGCGCTGAATGTCCTGTTCACCGCCGGGGGCGAGGGCGGCGCGGCCAAGTGGGTGGAAAAGAGCGCGGTGCTGAAAACCCGCCCCGAGCTTCGCGAGGCCCTGCTGGCTGAACAGGCGCGGCTGGAGGTCGTGCGGGGGCGGGTGCGGTCTGCCGCCGTGGCCTGGGACACAGTCTATGCCCTGACCCTGGCCGACGCCTATCTGGCCGCCTATCGGGTGGAAAAGGGCTTCGCCGGCGCGCTGGATTTCGCCGACCTGATCGACAAGACCCGACTGTTGCTAAGCAGCCGGCCGGCGGCGGCCTGGGTGCTCTATAAGCTCGACGGAGGCATCGACCACATCCTGGTGGACGAGGCGCAGGACACCGCACCGGACCAGTGGGAGATCGTCCGGGCGCTGACCGGCGAGTTTTTCTCCGGCGAAGGTGTGCGCGGAGCGGCGGCCAGCCGGCGACAGATGTTCGTGGTCGGCGACGAGAAGCAGTCGATCTATTCGTTCCTGGGGGCTCAGCCGGAACAGCTGATCGACGAGTTCGCCTACCACCACGGCCGGGCGCGCGGCGCCGGCGCGCGGTTCGAACGGGTGGACCTGGTGACCTCCTTCCGCTCCACCCCGCAGGTGCTGTCGTTCGTCGACGCGGTGTTCGCCCCGCCGCGGCTGGCTCAGGCTATCCAGCCCCGGATCGAACCGGAGCCGGTGATCCATATCGCCGAGCGGAAAGGCGACAGCGGCTGCGTCGATCTGTGGGAGCCGGAGGTCGAGGAGAAGGGCGACGACCGTCGGGCCTGGGACGCGCCGGTCGACGCCGAGGGAGACAAGAGCGCCAACCGTCGGCTGGCCAGAAAGATCGCCGGGGAGATCCAGGCGCTGATCGACCGGGGCGACGCGGTGTTCGACAAGGACCTGGAGGTCGATGGCCGGCGCGGCGTGTGGCGCGCCGCCGGCCCCGGCGACGTGCTGATCCTGGTGCGGCGCCGGGGCGCGCTGTTCGAAGATATCCTGCGAGCGTTGAAGCAGGCGGGCATTCCGGTGGCTGGCGCCGACCGGCTGGCGCTCTCCGAGCACATCGTCTTCGACGACCTGCTGGCGCTGGCCCGCTTCGCGCTGTTTCCCGACGACGATCTGACCTTGGCGGCGTTGTTGAAGAGCCCGCTGTGCGGCCTGGACGATGACGACCTCTATGAGCTGGGACACACGCGCGGCGCGGACAGCCTGTGGCGGCGGCTGCGGACGCGGGGGGCTGAACAGGCGGACTGGGCGGCGGCGCTGGCGGTTCTGGACGCGGCGCGCGCCACGGCCTTCACCGTGCGACCGTTCGAATTTTATGTGGGCCTGCTGGGGCGGTCCGACGCGCAGGGCCGCTCGCTGCGCCACCGCATCCTGCAACGCCTGGGCGCCGAGGCGCAGGAGGCGCTCGACGAGTTCCTGGCCCAGGTGCTGGCGGCCGAGCGGCGCGGGCTGAACGACCTGGAGAGCCTGGCCGACGGCCTGGCGCGGCTGGACATCACGGTGAAGCGGGAGATGGAGGCGGCGGCTGGCCAAGTGCGGGTGATGACTGCCCATGGCGCCAAGGGGTTGGAAGCGCCGATCGTCTTTCTGCCGGAGACGACGCTGACCCGCACCGCCCGTGGCTCGCCGCTGATGGAGACCGACGATGGCGGCTTCCTCTGGTGTTCGTCGAAGGAGCGTGACTGCGCCCCCTCGACGGCGGCGCGCGAACGGCGGGTTGTGCGGGAGGACGCTGAGGCCTTCCGCCTGCTCTATGTGTCCCTGACCCGCGCCCGCGACCGGCTGGTGCTGTGCGGACGGGTGGGCGCCGCCGTCAAAGTGGCCGATCTGAAAGGCTGGTGGGGGGCGCTGACCGAAGCGTTCGCCAGCCCCGGCATCGCGCCGCAGGTGCGGACCCTTGAGCAGGGCGCCCTGCGGTTCCAGCGCTTCGGCCCGGATCCACAGACCCGGCCAGGCGGCGTCCAGGCGGTCGCGGCGCCGGTCGCGGCGCCCGCCTGGGCCAGATCGCCGGCGCCGGTCGAGGCCTTCGCGCGCTACGCCGCGCCCTCCGACCTGAGCGAAGGCGCCAGGGTTGCCGCGCCCTCGCCGTTGGCCAGCGCTGGCGGGCTGGGCCGCTTCCGGCGCGGCGACCTGATCCATCGGCTGCTGCAGATCCTGCCCGACCTCGCGCCGGCGACCTGGGCGCGGAGCGCGGGCGCGGTGCTGGACCGCGAGCGCGACCTGACCGACGCCCAGCGCGCGGAGATGGCCGAAGCCGCCCTGGCGGTGCTGATCGATCACCGCTTCGCCGAGGTGTTCGGGCCGGGCAGCCGCGCCGAGGTGGCCATCGTCGGATCGGCCGGGGCCTTGCCGCCGGGGCTGAAGATTTCCGGTCGCATCGACCGGCTGGTGGTGCTGCCGACCCGCGTTCTGGTGGCCGACTTCAAGACCAACCGGCCCTCGCCCGCCCGCATCGAGGACTGCGACCCGGCCTATCTGCGGCAGATGGCGATCTATGTTGCGGTGTTCGCCGAAATCTTCCCGGGCCACGCCATCGAGGCCGCGCTGGTCTGGACGGATGGTCCCAAGCTGATGCCGATCCCAGAAAACCTGCTGGCGCAAAGCCTTGCCGAGCTGGCGCGGGGCGGTTGATCCCGATGCAGGGTCGCCCTACATCGGCGGATCAGGATTGGCCGGGCCGCGTTTGCAACGGACCGCCGGCGGCTAAGGAGATACCCATGAGCACCGTCAAGGTGACCGACGAGTCCTTCGACAAGGACGTCCTGCAGGCTGCCGGCCCGGTGCTGGTCGATTTCTGGGCGGAGTGGTGCGGTCCCTGCAAACAGATCGCGCCGGCGCTCGAACAGATCGCCGAGGAACTGGGCGCCAAGGTGACGGTGGCCAAGCTCAACATCGAGGAAAGCCCGACCACGCCATCACGCTATGGGGTGCGCGGCATCCCCACCATGATGCTGTTCAAGGACGGCCAGATGGCCTCGATGAAGGTCGGCGCCATGCCCAAGCAGAAGATCCTCGAATGGCTGAGCGAGGCCGGCGTCGCCGCCTGATACCGGATGCCCTCGTCTCCTGGTTTTGAGGGTCAATCACGTCAGGGCGCGGGCCACGCTTTCAGGATGGTGGCTGCGTCGAAATAGTCGCGCCAGACGGTGATGCGGCCCTCGCGCACCTCCCACACCCCGGTAACGGGAAGTTCGACCCAGCCGTCGGGCAGCCAGTGACGGTCCAGCCGCTCGGCAAAGACGACAGGGCCATCCGCCGCGTGGCGCAGGATGATGAACTCATTCTCCAGCGTGGGCGCGAAAAACGGCTCCAGGACAGCGCGCACGCCGGCGGGTCCGTGAACCGTGGACATGGGAATGTTGGTGTATTCGCAGGTCTCGGAGATGTAGCGCAGGCCGGCGTCATAGTCCTTGACGGCCATGGCGGCCAGGAAGGCCTGGACGATTTCGAGAGGCGATCGGGCTTCGGTCATTTTGCGCCTCAGGTTGCAGGTTGTCTGGGTGACAGGACGCCGGAGCCGAGGACAGGCGACAGATAGCCGGCCATCAGCAGCGTATTCGACACCGCATTGAGCGGAAATCCGGTGCTGATCGATATGGCGCTGTCGATGACAAACCAGACCACCATGGCTGAGGTGACCGCCTTCCAGCCGGCCGCGTTGGCGCCAGCGCGGACCGAGCCGTAAACCATCAGCCCCAGGCCGATGGTCAAGGCGCCCATCAGGCCCACGGCAAACCGCATGCCGGGCTGGACCAGCAGCGCGTCGGTCGCGGGATCGCGGCCGATCAGCGCGAAGACAAACCGCCCCGGAGCCGCCGTCGCCGGCCAGGCGACCAGCGCAAGTATCGCGCCAAACGCCAGCACCACCCAGCACCAGCCCTCCATCCAACGTTTCCAAAATCCGTGCATCGCCGTCTCCCCTATCCGATTGCAAGGATAGGATGGCGCCGGAGGGGTCAGGGCGGCAATTACCTGCGAGGTCATCGACAGGCGCCGCCAGCATCTGCGACCATGGCTGATGTTCGCGCGCGTCGCCCCACTGCCGACCGAGGCCGGCCCCTTCGCCTCCGCCCTGCGCCGCTTCCGCGCGGCGCGCCGGATGAGCCAGCTGGACCTGGCGCTCGGCTGCGACGTCTCGGCGCGGCACCTGTCGTTCCTGGAGTCCGGGCGCGCGCAGCCGAGCCGGGACATGGTGCTGCGGCTGGCGGCCGGCTTGCTGGCGCCGCTGGGGACGCAGAACGCCCTGCTGCAGGCGGCCGGTTTCGCGCCGATGTTCCCGGCCTCACCGCTGGCGTCGGAGGCCCTGGCGCCGCTGCGCGCGATCCTGACCGAAATGATGGCGCGCCACGCACCCAATCCGGCCCTGCTGGTCAACCGGCACTGGACGGTTCTCGACGCCAACCCGTCGGCCCGCGCCCTGCTCGCGCCGCTGGACGATGGGAAGGACGAGATGAACGTCGTGCGGATGTTGGCCGAAAGCCCCCTCGCGGCCGTGGCGATCGGCAACCTCGCCGAGGTGTTGGAGGAGATGACCGCGCGCCTGCGGCTGGAGGCGCTGGAGGCGGGCGACGATCCGGTGCTGGCGGGCCTGGTGGCTTCGCTGGACGCTGCCCGGGCGCGCTATCCCGCCGCCGTTGCGGCGACGCCACGCCGCCCGCTGATACCCCTGGTTCTCAACACGCCGGGCCAGCCGCTGCGATTCCTGTCGACCATCGTCCACTTCGGCACCAGCGAGGACGTGACCGTGCGCGACCTGCGCCTCGAACTGCTGTTCCCCGCCGACGACCACACACGAGCCGCCATGGCGGAGTCTGGCGTTTGATGGGCGGCGCGGTGGGCTGGAGTCAGAGCCGCCAGGCCTCATGCTGAAGGACAATCCGGAAGCCGTCCGGATCCTCGAAAGTCAGCCCTGAGCGGTCCCAATAGGGGTTCAGAGACGCCACGGGCTCGGCGCCGAGAGTCCGCAGACGCGCCACCGCCGCGCGCCAGTCCGCCGCATCTGGAAGGTAGAAGACCAGCAGCGTTTCCGGATGCGGCGTCGCCGAGCCGTTTCCGTCCCGCTGGTGGGTGAATTCCAGGTGATAGGGCGCACCTGGAAAGCCGAGAATGACGCCGTCGAAGCCTTCGTGGTCCTCGAAGGCGGCGAGTCGCTCAAAGCCAAGGCCGTCAACATAGAAGGCGGTGACCTGCGCCATGCGCTCGGTCGCTCGGCCCACGCGCAGCTTGATCTGAGCGCCGTCCACCCTAGTGCGGCGCTTCGTCGGGGCTGGGGCGCGGCTGGGGCGCGGGGGGCAAGGTTTCGGCCTCGTGGTCGCCGTGCAGCAGGTTGCTGACCCCGTTGAACATCGCGTCGAGAGGGTCGGCGACCGGATCTTCGGGCCGGGGCGGATCGCCGCCGGGGATCGGCCCGGTGGTCAGGCGGGGCAGGGCTTCGCTCATGAAAGCCCGCCAGATGGCCGCCGGCGGGCCGCCGCCGGTGACCTTCTTCATCGGCGTGTTGTCGTCCTTGCCGACCCAGACGGCGGTAACGAAGCCGCCGGTGTAGCCAATGAACCAGGCGTCCCTGTAGTCGCTGGTGGTGCCGGTCTTACCGGCCAGGTCGAAGCCCTTGACGTTGGCCCTGGCCCCGGTGCCCGAGACGATCACCCCGCGCATCATCCGCACCATGTAGGACAGCGCCGGCTGGCTGATCACTGAACGACGCGCGCCGCCGCCGACATTGTGGTCGAACAGCACCTGGCCCGAGGCCGTGCGGATGCGCTCGATGCCGTAGCCCTTGGCATAGAGGCCGCCATTGGCGAACGGCGCATAAGCCTGGGCCATCTCCAGCGGACTGACCTCCACCGCGCCGAGCGCCATCGACGGATCGAGCTGGATGGCGGAGTCGATGCCGACCCGGTGCGCGGTCGCCGCAACATTCGAAGTGCCCACCTCGTTGGCCAGGCGCGCGGCGACCGTGTTGATCGATTCCTTCAGGGCCACTTCCAGGGTGATCGGCCCGAGATAGCGACCGGTGTAGTTGCGCGGTGTCCAGCTCCCGATGGTCACCGGCTCATCGACCACCGGGGTATCCGGCGTGCGGCCGGCCTCCATGGCGGTGAGATAGACGAAGGGCTTGAAAGCCGACCCGGCCTGGCGGCGCGCCTGGGTCGCCCGGTCGTACTGGCTCTGCTGATAGTTGACGCCGCCGACATAGGCGCGCACCCGACCCTCGCCATCCAGCGAGATCAGCGCGGCCTGGCGCACGCCCTGGCCGGTCGCGACCGCGACGCCCGCCTGCAGCGT
>JANXXA010000487.1 GCA_025350885.1 Phenylobacterium sp. | reverse complement strand
GACGACGTGGCCCGCCCGGCCTCGGTCTGGCGCTGGATCTGGTCGGGCCAGTGGCGCAAGGGCCCGCCGATCGTCTCACTGCTGATGCGCGCGGCGACGGTCTCGACATCGCGCGATCTGGCCGCCGCGCGCGAGGCGACGGACCTGCTGATCCTGCCCGACATGGCCAAGGTGGAAATCCGCGACTTCACCGCCTACGCCATGGCCGTCGACGTCGGCTATCACGCGACCATCGCGGCCCTGGACACGCTCGAAATGCCGGTTCAGGCGATGCGCCGGCGCGCCAGCCTCGCCGAGCAGCGCGAAGCCAAGGCGCTGGCCGCGGCGGGCCGCTGAACCGCCCGATCGCGGCATTTGCGCGATGCGCCAAACCATCCCATATTGAGCGTCCTTGCTCAGCAACTGAAAGGAGGTGATCCAGTGTCTCATAGTGAAAACCGTAGCCCGGTGACCGTGACCTGGACCTCCGCTTGCGGGGTCCGCGCCTAGGCCCAGCTCTGGCATAGGGTCGCGTACCGCTATGCGGTCCGACTATGGAAAGGCCGTCCTGGCGACAGGGCGGCCTTTCGCATTTCGGGGAGTTCGCATTGCAGCGTCTTGCATTCGGGGGTCCCGGCGGCGAGGCTCCGGCTATGCCAAGGATCCAAGCCGCCACACTGATCGCCGCCGCGCTGTTCTGCGCCCTCGCCTCACCCGCCGCCGCCGGCCATGGCGCGGAATTGGCGCGACTGAGGGCCGAGGCCGCGCAGGTCTCCATCGTCCGCGACGACTGGGGCATTGCCCACGTACATGGCAGGACCGACGCCCTGGCGGTGTTCGGGATGATCTATGCCCAGGCCGAAGACGACTTTGGCCGGGTTGAGAGCAACTACATGACCGCGCTCGGGCGCACCGCGGAGGCTGAAGGCGAGGCCGCCGTCTGGCAGGATCTGCGCCAGAAGCTGTTCATCGATCCGGTGCACCTGAAGGCGATGTATGCCCGCAGCCCGGCCTACCTGAAGGCCTTGATGACCGGCTGGGCGGACGGCCTCAACTACTATCTGGCGACCCATCCCAAGGTCACACCCCGGGTGATCCGGCATTTCGAACCCTGGATGGCGCTCTGCTTCACCGAAGGCAGCATCGGCGGCGACATCGAGAAGGTCTCACTGCCCGACCTGGAGGCATTTTATGGGCGCAAGCAAGTCGCCGCCCTGGCTGACGCCACGGGTCTGGCGTTCCGCGAGCCGGCCGGATCGAACGGCATCGCCATCGGACCGCGGATCACCCGGGACGGTCACGCCCTGCTGTTGATCAACCCGCACACCTCGTTCTTCTTCCGCTCGGAGCTGCAGGTGACCAGCGACGAGGGCCTGAACGCCTATGGCGCGGCGACCTGGGGCCAGCTGTTCATCTATCAGGGGTTCAACGCGCACGCCGGATGGATGCACACCACCTCCGGCGCCGATACGGTCGATGAGTTCGCCGAGACCATCGTGCGCAAGGGCGACAAGCTTTTCTATCGTTACGGCGCGGAGCAGCGTCCGGTGCAGGTCTCGACCGTCACCGTGCCCTATCGCGTCGCCGGGGGCGGTATGGCGACGCGGAGCTTCACGGTCTTCCGCACGCACCACGGCCCGATCGTGCGCGAGGCGAACGGCCGGTGGATCGCCATCTCCCTGATGAACCGACCGATCGAGGCCCTGGAACAGTCTTTCGGCCGCACCAAGACCACCGACCTGGCTTCGTTCCTGAAGGTCGCCGCGCACGCCGCCAACTCGTCGAACAACACCCTGTTCGCCGACGACAAAGGCGAAACCGCGCTGCTGATGCCGCAGTTCATGCCCAGGCGGGACAATCGGTTCGACTACACAAGGCCGGTGGACGGCGCGGACCCCGCGACCGACTGGCAGGGCATCGACAGCTTCGCCCGGACGCCCCACGTGCTGAACCCGGCGGGGGGCTGGATCTACAACAGCAACGACGCCCCCTGGTGGGCCGCGGGCGCCGACAGCCCGAAGAAGGCTGACTATCCACGCTATATGGACCAGGCCGGCGAGAATGCCCGGACCGCCCACGCCCTCCGCGTACTCAGCGCGCGCCGGGACCTCACGCTGCCGACCCTGATTGAAGCCGCTTACGACCCGTATCTGCCGGCGTTCGCGCGGATGATCCCGGGGCTGGTGGCCGCCTACGATGCTGCACCGCAGGGCGACCCCCTGAAGGCCAGGCTGCGCGAACCCGTGGCGGCGCTGGCGGCCTGGGACGACCGCTGGAACGTCCAGTCCGTGCCGACCTCCCTGGCGGTGTTCTGGGGCGAGGCGCTGTGGGCGAGGGTCGCGGCCGACGCCAAGATGGCCGGCGTCAGCGTCTATGATGAGATGGCGGACCGTTCGACCCCGGCCGAGAAGCTGGCCGCCCTGGGCGAGGCAGTTGACCGCCTGACCCGCGACTTCGGGACCTGGAAGACCGCGTGGGGTGAGATCAACAGGTTCCAGCGGATCGACGACGCCATCGTCCAGCGCTTCGACGACGCCGGACCGAGCCTGGCCGTCCCCTTTGCCTCGGCCCAGTGGGGCTCGCTCGCCTCGTTCGGGGCCAAGCGCTACCCGGGGACGAAGAAATACTACGGCTCCAGCGGCAACAGCTTCGTGGCGGTGGTGGAGTTCGGTGACCGGGTCCACGCCCGTGCCGTGACCGCCGGCGGCGAGAGCGGCGATCCGGCCTCGAAACACTTCAACGATCAGGCCGCGAGATATGCCGCGGGCGACCTGCGCGAGGTCTATTTCTATCCGGACCAGCTGATCGGCCACACTGAGCGGCGCTACCGGCCGGGGCGGTAGGGTCACAGGCGCTTGTTCGAAGCGGCGTGTTCAAGCAAAGCGCCGCTTCAGCCACTCCGTCGCAATGTAGCGCCGCTCGCGAAAGGTGAGGTCGTCGGAGATCAGGCCGTTAGCCTGCGCCAGTTCCGGGAGGGCATCCTCGAAGTCCAGATAGAGCGCCCACAGATTGGCAGCCCCCAGCGGTGGCAAGCTGGCGCGAACATGGTGGGAAAGCCAGTCCCGCACCTGCGCCGACGCGGTCTGTGGGTCGAGCTGGTGCGCACGGATGTCTTGGCCGGCGATGTCGGACAGCGCACGCTGATAGCGAAATGGCTCTGCATCGAGGATCGTGCAGCTCTTCCGCCGCGACCACCCTTCCGCGAAATGCGCCGCGCCGAGGAAGAGCCCCAGCTCAAACGGCATGTTGAAGCGCGGGAGATCTCCATCCAAGCCCATGAATGAGATGTCGTGAACCCCGAGATGGCAGTCCCGGATCAGATCGCGAATCTTCTCAAGACGAACCTGCCCGGCGTCATCGAATTCGAGCGCGCAGCGGGGAGCGAAGCCGCAGGCTTGAACAGTAAATGTCACAGCGTCGAAAATCGCCCGCCGATCCGCGGAAAACGGCGCGTTGATGAACACCGATTTGGCGTAACCGCTAGGAGCGCGAGCCACGCAGGCCGTAGCGCGAACCGGTCGCCTCAAGGGCTTCGTTCAGCCGGCGGGCGTTCACACGCGGCGGCTTGGTAAACTCCACGACCCTGTGGCCCTGGCTCGTGGTCGTCTCGCCGATCGGCGCGGTGTATCTGCCGGTCACGGAACCGCGCTTAACCCAGCCGGAATAGTGATCGGAGCGCTTGACCATGCCGCGATGATAGCACCACCGACCTCTGCGGCAAACCAGTCTCAGCCGCCGATCAGTTCGCGGCCGATGAGGAACCGGCGGATTTCGTTGGTGCCGGCGCCGATGTCATAGAGCTTGGCGTCGCGGACCAGGCGTTCCACGGGAAAGTCCTTGGTATAGCCCGCCCCGCCGAGCGCCTGGACGGCTTCCAGCGACACGCGGACCGCGTTCTCGGAGGCCATGAGGATCGCGCCGGCCGCATCGAAGCGGGTGGTCATGCCGGCGTCGCAGGCCTTGGCGACGGCATAGACATAGGCCCGCGCCGAGTTGAGGGCCACGTACATGTCGGCGACCTTGCCCTGCATCAGCTGGAACGAGCCGATGGGCTTTCCGAACTGCTTGCGCTCGCGGACATAGGGCAGGACCACGTCCAGGCAGGCCTGCATGATCCCCAGCGGCCCGGCGGCCAGCACCGCGCGCTCATAGTCCAGCCCGCTCATCAGCACGCCGACCCCGCCGCCGACGGGACCGATGACATTGTCGTCCGGGACCTCACAGTCCTCGAACACCAACTCGGCGGTGTCGGAGCCGCGCATGCCCATCTTATCGAGCTTGTTGGAGACGCTGAAGCCCTTGAACCCTTTCTCGATCAGGAAGGCGGTGATCGCCCGCTCGCCCGTCTTGGCATAGACGACCAGCGTCTCGGCCTGCGGCGCGTTGGTGATCCAGAATTTCGCGCCGTTCAGGACGTAACGGTCGCCGCGCTTTTCAGCCTTCAGCTGCATCGAGACCACGTCCGAACCTGAGCCGGCCTCGCTCATCGCCAGGGCGCCTACGTGCTCGCCGCTGATCAGCCTGGGCAGATAGCGGCGCTTCTGTTCGTCGGAGGCCCAGCGGCGCAGCTGGTTCACACAGAGGTTGGAGTGCGCGCCGTAGGACAGGCCGACAGAGGCGGACGCGCGGGACACTTCCTCCATCGCCACCAC
>JANXXA010000144.1 GCA_025350885.1 Phenylobacterium sp. | reverse complement strand
TAGGGGTGAAGGCGTCGCCGGCCCGTCGGACGGCGTTTTCCACCACCGGGTGCCGCGCCGCCTCGGCCTCGAAGGCGGTGGAGCGGTCCACGACCGGGCGCGAGGCGCCCACGTCCTCGGCCCACTCGGCGACGCCGGCGGCGACATCCAAGCGGGCGGCGGCGCTGGCGCAGGCCTGCAGGTCGGCGGCGACCGAGGTGGCGGCCTGACGCCAGGCCTCGAAGGTGTCGAGCTCGATGGCCAGCGCGCGCTCGGCGGCCTGGGCGATCTTCGCGTCGAGTTCGGCCAACGCGACGGTGGTGAAGCGGACCTGATTGGCCAGCGTCTGGCGGTGGATGAAGGTGGCGTTCAGCGGCGCCGTCATCAGCGGTTCGGCGGCCTTGGAAGTGGTCTCGACGAAGTAGCCCAGCACCGCATTGTGGCGGACCTTCAGCGCCACACCGCTTTCCGCCGCCAGCCGCGCTTCAAGCTGAAGGATGACGTGGCGGCTGTCGTCGCGCAGCGCACGCGCCTGATCGAGCTCGGGGCGGACGCCGTCACTGACAAAGCCGCCGTCGCGGGCCTGGACCGGCAGGTCGACGCCCAGGCCCTCGACCAGCAGGGCGCGGAACCGGGCGAGCTCGGGGCGCAGGGCCGGGTTCAGCGCCTCCAGGGCCGTGGCGACCTCGGCGGGAAGTTCGACCAGCGGATCGCGGGCGGAGACGAAGAGGCCGGCAGCCGCCTCGCCGATCGCCAGACCCTCGCGCAGACAGCCGAGGTCGCGCGGTCCGCCGCGACCCAGCGCCAGCCGCGACAGCGCGCGCGCCATATCGCCCAGGCCCCTCAGCGCTTCGCGCAACCGTCGCCGCTGCGGGCGGTGGTCGCAGAACCAGGCCACCGCATCCAGGCGCAGGTCGATGGCTGCGGGGTCGAGCAGCGGCCGGGCCAGCCGGGCGGCCAGCAGGCGCGCGCCGGGCGCCGTCACCGTGCGGTCGATGGCCGCCAGCAGCGAGCCTTCCCGCGCCCCGGACGTCGACTTTTCGATCTCCAGGCTGGCCCGGGTCGCCGGATCGATGGCCATGACGTCGGCCTCGCCAGCGCGGCGCGGGGCCGACAGGGCGGGCAGCCTGCCGGCCTGGGTAGTCTCCAGGTGGGCGGCGATCAGGCCGAGCGCCGAAATCTCCGCCCCGGAGAGCACGCCGAAACCGTCGAGGGTCTCAACGCCATAGAGCCGCTTCAGCCGAGCCTCCGAGGCCGCCGGTTCGGCCAGGGCCTGGGGCAGCGGCTGGACGAAGCCGCCGGCGGACTTCAACGCCTCGGCAATCGCCTCGTCGGCGAACAGCCGGTCGGGGACCAGGATTTCCGACGGGCCCAGCGCCGCCAGCGCCGAGGCCAGGCCCGCCACGCGCGTCGCCAGGCATTCCACCTCGCCGGTGGACAGTTCGACGCTGGCCACGGCCGCCGCCCCGCCGCGCACCGCGATGGCCGCCAACCGGTTCGATCCGCGCGCGTCGAGCAGGCCCTCCTCGGTGAGTGTGCCGGGCGTCACAACGCGGACCACATCGCGGTGGACCACTGACTTGGAGCCGCGCTTGCGGGCCTCTGCAGGGTTCTCCAGTTGCTCGCAGACGGCGACCTTGAACCCGGCGCGGATCAGCTTGGCGAGATAGGCTTCCGCGGCGTGCACCGGCACCCCGCACATGGCGATCGGCTGGCCGGCATGGACGCCGCGCGCGGTCAGGGTGATGCCCAGTGCGGCGGATGCCAGCCGCGCGTCGTCGAAGAACAGCTCGTAGAAATCGCCCATGCGGAAGAACACCAGCGCGTCGGGCTGGCGCGCCTTGGCGGCGAAATACTGCGCCATCACGGGCGAGGCGCCAGCGGACGGGTCGGACAGTGTTGCTGGAGCCTGGGCGTTCATGGGCGCGGCGACGCTATCTGGCCCGCTCAGTCGCGTCAGCCCCTTGAACATGGGCGCAACAGGCCCAAGCTGTGGACGGATGTCGTCTTTGGTGGAGCTTCGCGCGTGAGCTTCGTGGTCTTCCCCGCCGGACCGTCGGACGCCGAAGACTTGGCGCGCGTCCACGTGGCGTCCTGGCGCGAGACCTATCGCGGTCTGCTGGCCGACGCCTTCCTGGCGCGGATGAGCGAGCCGGGCTTCGCGCGCCGCTTCCGACGAACCCTGACCGCGCCCGGCGACAGCGTCACCCTGGCGGCCGCCGCCCGCGATGGACTGGTGGGCTACGCGCAGGGTGGGCTCTCGCGGCGGGGCGTCGCTGATGAAGCCGAGATCGCCACCCTCTACGTCCTGCGCCTGGCCCAGGGTCACGGTCTGGGCCAGCGACTGATGGTCGAGACGGCGCGGGCCCTGGCGGCGCAGGGCGCGACCTCGCTGATGATTTCCGTCCTGCGCGACAACGTCAGCGCCCGCGGCTTCTACGAACACCTGGGCGGCGAGCCCGAGGCGACGCGGCAGGAGCCCGGTCCCGGCGGCCGGCTGCTCTACGAGGTATCCTATCGGTGGCCGGACATCGGAACGCTCGCAGGCTGATCCACTGCTGACAAGGGGTTGGCAGCAGGTCCCCAGTAGGTGCGGTCGAAAACTGGAGAAGCCTTATGCTCAGGACTTACCAAGGCAGCTGCCACTGCGGCGCGGTCCGCTTCGAAGCGGACATCGACCTGGTGGCGGGCACGAGCAAATGCAACTGCTCGATCTGCACCAAGAGCCGTGTGTGGGAGGCGTTGGTGAAACCGCAGGCGTTCCGCCTGATATCCGGCGAAGCCGCGCTGGCGGACTACCAGTTCGGCGGCGGGCAGGCGCACCACCTGTTCTGCCGCACCTGTGGTGTCCGCAGTTTCGGCCACGGCTATGTCGAGCAGATCGGCGGCGCCTACTACGCCGTGATGCTCGCCGCCCTGGACGGAGTCGATCCGCAGGAGCTTGCCGCCGCGCCGGTTCGCTACATGGACGGCCGCCACGACAACTGGGGCGAGGCGCCGGCCGAGACCCGCCACCTCTGATCGGTCAGGCCACGGGCTCAGCGGCCGCGTAGGTGAGCGACACGAACACGTCCTCCAAATCCGGGGCTCCGTATAGGCCGCCCGCGCCGCCGGCGACATCCGCGCCGGGACCTACGCCATCCCCGGCGAGGGGCACGTGGAGGGGATCGCCCCGGGCTCGAAGACCTGGGCGGCGGTCGCCGCGGGCGTGGAGTCGGTGTTCAGGAGCCGCGACCACAGCTGGCCGATAGAGATGAAGACGCCTTCGCTCTGAGGCCGCGCCTCACGACTCGGGGACGCCCGTTTCGGGGCGTGCCGGAGCCGATTTCCACGACCGGCCCATTGCGGCGGTGTACTTGCGCCGGGATCGCCCTATGGTGCTCGAGCGACACTTTGCGCCGGGGGCCGACGATCGATCCATCCGCGCAAGTGTTCCTGTCCTACAAGTCCGAGGATCGGGCCCGGCTGAAGCCGCTCGTCGAAGCGTTGCAGGCCGAGGGCTTCTCGGTGTGGTGGGACGCGCACATCGGCGGCGGGAGCAACTGGCGCCTGGACATCGAACAGCATCTCGAGGCGGCGGGCTGCGTGATCGTCGCCTGGACCAAGCGATCGGTCGGCGCCGAGGGCGAATTCGTGCGCGACGAGGCCGCCCGCGCTCGCCGCCGGGGCGTCTACCTCCCCATTCGCCTGGACGATGTCGATCCCCCGCTGGGCTTCGGCGAGGTCCAGGTCCTCTCGCTCAAGGGATGGAAGGGCGACCCGGCCGACGCGAAGTTCCGCGCCCTCGCCGAGGCCATCGACGCCGCGCTCTCAGGCCAGCGCGCCACCGCCCCCCGCAAGGCCGTCCTGGCCCCGAAAGTCTCCCGGCGTGCGCTGGTCGGCGGCGGCGTCGGGACGGCGGTGATCGCCGCGGCCGCAGCCGTCGGCTGGGCGTTGCTTAAGCCCTCCAGTGCGGCCGCGTCGAAGCGGGTAGCAGTGATGAGCTTCAACAACATGTCGGGCGACCCGGCGCAGGCCTACTTCTCCGACGGCATCGCCGAAGAGCTGCGGGGCGCACTGTCGCGGGTGGGGCTGCAGGTGATTGGCAGGGCGTCGTGCGAGGCGGTCAAGAATCTGGCCATTCCGGAGGCGGCGGCCAAGCTCGGCGTGGCCCACATCCTGACCGGCAGCGTGCGCCGCTCGCCGGAGACCATCCGTATCGGCGCGCAACTCGTCAACGGACACGACGGGGTCGAGAAATGGGCGCAGACGTACGACCGCGCCCCGGGCGATGCGATCAAGCTCCAGACCGACATCGCCGCGGAGGTGGCGCGCGCGCTGAGCGTTGCCCTGGGCGCGGCCAAGAAGGCCGTGCTGACGCTCGGAGGAACTGCGGATGCCGGAGCGCAGGACCTCTATCTGCAGGCGAGGACGTTTGCCAGAAGCGCTGATGGACCCGATGTGAGCCGAAAGCTGATCACCCTCTACGATGCGGCGATCGCCCGCGACCCGAACTACGGCGACGCGCATCTCGGCAAGGCAAGTTCGCTCGCGGTATATGGCGCAGGATTTGCGGGCAGTCCGGCGGAATTGACCCAGTGGCTCGACCGCGCCGATCAATCCGCCAGGCGCGCGGCGGCGCTGATGCCGGGCTCCGGCAGTGTGGCCGCAATGTTCGGGAGTATCAGTGCTCTCCGGCTCGACTTCAGAGGCGCGCTGCAAGAATTCAGCCAGGCGTTGGCCTCGGCCCCCGATGACCCATCGGTGCTTGTAACCGCCTCGGACACCCTGCCCTGGCTGGTCGACGGCCCATCGGCGTTGACCCTGGCCGACCATCTTCTAGCCCTCGATCCGTTGAACCCCACGGCTCATAGTCAACGCGGACTTTGCCTGTTCGCTCTGCGCCGCTACCAGGAGGCGATCAGCGCCTGCGCGAGAGCAACGGCGCTCGCGCCCCAGCGGAACTTTCCAAAATACTATATGTCGCACAGCCTCATCTTGCTCGATCGTTCCGCCGACGCCCAAGCGCTGCTCGCCAGGATGCGGCCCGACGACACCTTCGTGCAGACCGACAAGGCAATTCTCTCCGCCAGGAGGGGCGACCACGCGGGAGCGACGGCGATCCTGGGCAGCATACGCGCTACGGATGGCGATACTTCCACCTTCCAGTATGCCCAGATCCACGCCCAGCTCGGCGAGATTGACGAGGCGTTCGCCGCGCTCGACAAGGGTGTCGAGGTGCGTGACGCGGGGCTCAGAACCGTCAAGCGCGATCCGTTCCTTGACCCGATCCGCCGCGACCCGCGCTACGCCGCCCTCCTCACCCGCCTGAACTTCCCTTGAGAGGTGTCAGGACGGCTCGGCGGGTGGCCCTGGAGCGCACCTGAAGCAAGGGGCTTATTTGCCGATGCGGTGCTGAAGCTCGCCCTGCACATCCAGCAGGAGGCGCTGGCCACCGCTCTACTCGCAAACCTAGCCCGCCGAGATGCCGTTTGTGGCGTCAAGGGGTCCGATCTTTGAGTACGCCTGCCACGAAGGGAACTACTCGCTACCCAATACTCTCGCTGGGGCGCGGCGTCAGGAGACGAAGGCCCGGAAACAGGAGGCCGCGGCCAGCCGCTGATAAGCGCGTCCCTGGGTTCCGCCTGACCGGCGGCGCGGGTGGATGGAACCCGCGCGGGATGACAGGCGTGGGTTCGCAGTTATCCGCCTGCGTCCGCGACGCCCAGATCCGTCTCCCGTCCTAGATCGCGCTCGCCTCTTCCGCCGCATAGGTCAGCGACACGATCACGTCCTCGAGGTCCGGGCTTCCTTCTAACGACTTCATAGGTAAAGGCAGGCGCTGTGAGGGCGACCGTCAGCATGGCAGCGCGCACTGTGCGATCGGCTGAGAGGCGCATTAGTTCTTGCTTTGTTCCTCTCCTTCCATCACTCTTGCTCCGGCACGGTGGCGGCCGTGTGTCAGCGAAGAGGGGATGGCGGATGGCTTGGGGGCGTTTCGGATTTGGGCCGCTGGACGACGATCAGCCCATAGAATTCTGGATGGATGATCAGAACGATCAGGTCGCGCAGCGCGACGCTCTTGGCGCCGCAGGTCGCCAGCGTTGGGACGCCTCGACGCGCTCCGGCGAGAACCTTGACGCCAGCCGACCCACAGATCTCGTGGCCCTAGGAGGCGTGCCCGGGCCGAGCGCGCCGGCGGGCGCTGCCGACCTAGACGCCGCTGCTGGCTCGTCCACTGCGTCGAGCGGGCCCCCCAAGTACGTGAAGGCCCAGCCCGGGGATCACATCACCCGTCTCGTGGGGGGCAGCGATCCGGCCGCCATAGGGACTTTCGCGCGCCTGAACGGGATGGACGGGCGCAGTTCGACGATCTACCCGGGCCACGTCTACCGCCTTTCTGACGGCAACGCCGACGCTACGGCGGACGACGCCGCTCTGGGCGAGCGAATTCTGCACCACGACAATGCTCGCATGGCTGCGGTTCGCGCGCAGCCAAGCGCGAACGATCAGTTCCTGGCGCGGTTCAACGCCGGCCAGAACGTGTGGACGGGAGAGCCGGTCGGACCGGGCGCCTCGGCGGGCCGCTTGCCAGTCACAACGCCGCAATCCAAACCGTGGTGGGAGACCGATGCCGCAAAGAAGGCAGTGGGTTCAGTCGCTTACGGGGTCGGCGCTGTCGCAGGAGCCCCGCTGGCGGTCTATCACACGGCGCGTGACGTGGCGGAAGCCGGCTTGTTCGGCCTACAATGGGCCGGCGCCTTAGGACCTTTAGTCCAAGCGCAAGCGACCAAGGCAGCAGCAGACGCCGCTGGCGGCGCCCTCCGTTACGCGCGGTCCGCGATCGATGATCCCTCAAGAGTGGCATCGGACGCGCGAGACGCGGCAGGTCATGCGATCGACAACATGAGCCCCTTCAACGCCGAACTGTCCGGCAGCCTGTGGGATGTCACCAAGCATCAATTCCAGCATGGGGAAAATCTCGGCGAAGCGGCGACCAACGTGGCCGGGATGTTCGCTGGCGGTGAACTGGTTCAGGGGCTGCGGGCGGCAAAGGGCTTCGAGGCGACAAGGGTTGCCACCATCGCCAACCTTGTCGAGCAAGGCGCCAATCCGAAGCTCGCCGAGTATCTTGCTCAGCGATATGAGGGCATGGGCCATCACTCGCTCATCTCGCGGAGCCGCGCCAAGAAGCTGAATTTGCCGGGGTGGCTGGTCGACAGCCCGCTCAACGTCGCCGCGCCGCGCGGCATGTCACGCAACGACTTCTACAAATACCACTATCAGGTGGACCCGAAGGCCGGTGGCTTCCGACTTCCGGCGCATTTGAACGGTGGCAAAGGCTGGAGGCCAAAGGAACTGGGGCTCACCAAATACAGCCGGCCTCAGCGCTTCTGGAATGGAATGCCGGTTCGTCTGAAAGACGCCATGGCAACCATTCCGTTTGCTGACGCGCCGACGCTCTATGGCGATCTCGAGCAGCCACAATGAGGGTCAAGCCCTGGGTGGCTTTCACGACCGCCTTGCCCGACGATCAGGTTGAGGACGGCCACAACAACATCGTTCTCTTCGGCGGGCGCAATGTCGCCGTTGCGATCGGCGAGATTTTCACGCAGCTCGGCTGCGAGGTGGCCGAGCCGGAGCACGCAGCCGAGAACGGATGGGAATTCAGCCTGAGGTACGAGGCGCGCCATAGGTTCTGGTGTCAGGTGAATTCTACGTCCCACCCCGTGTTCCGACTGCTGTTCGAGAACATGTCCTTCCGCCCCGGAGCCGCCCCGGACGCGGCAGCCTACGCCGAACTCGCGCTCAAGTTAGCTGCCGCGCTCAAGAACGACCCGCAGTTCAAGGAGGTCACCTGGTGGTCCATCAAAGAGGGGCCCCCGGAGGAGGATGAGTTCGGCTCGGCTGAAGCGAAAAAGCAGGCTCGGGAGGACCCCTCCAGCCCGATTTCCGCCGCGGGCAAGGAGGGCGGACGACCACCTTGGGGCTGCCTCGCGCTCGCTCTCTTCGTTACACTGTCAGGAGTGGCGAGTTTGTCCCTATTCTTCGCGGGGATCAGTCGAGATCGCCCAGGGGAAATAATCTTTTCCGGAACGTGCTGCGTCGTCGTCGGTTTGCTCGGGTTCTTGCGTGCGTGGTACGAGCGTGTCGAAACGTGACGCGGCGGGTCGATGTCAGGCAATGCCGAACCATGGTCCGGCGCGCAGGGGCGTCGGTTTAAGTCGCCGCTTCTTCCGCCGCATATGTCAGCGACACGAACACGTCCTCCAGGTCGGGGTCCTCGGTGGAGATGTCCTTGATGTGCAGGCCGGCGGCGCGGATGGCGGCCAGGATCTGTTCCACCGTCGACTGGCCGGTGCGGTAGGTGACTGAGAAGCCGCCGGCCGCAATCAGCGCGGTCTCGAATCCGGCCAGCGCCGGCGCCGCGGTCATCGGCTCCTCAGGCGTCACCAGCACCTTGCGGGTGTCCAT
>JANXXA010000347.1 GCA_025350885.1 Phenylobacterium sp. | reverse complement strand
CGGCTTGTAACATAGCGCCCGGCCGAAACGCGAGGAAACTGAACACGTGGCCGCTCCGCGCGGCTTTGCACCGGAATGGACGGCATCGAATGCGTCTCTCCACCAAAGGCCGCTACGCGGTAATGGCCATGGCCGACCTGGCGCGGCGCCAGGCCGAGCCCTGCCGCGCCGTGGCTCTGGCCGAGATCGCCACGCGGCAGGAAATCTCGCTGTCCTACCTGGAACAGCTGTTCGCCCGCCTGCGTCGCAAGGGGCTGGTACAGAGCGCGCGCGGCCCCGGCGGCGGCTATCGGCTGACCCGCACGGCGGCCGAGACCTCCATCGCCGAGATTGTCCATGCCGTCGACGAGCCGCTGCGCGCCACCCGCTGCGCGGCAAAGGGACAGGGCTGTATGCTGAAGGGCGAACGCTGCCTGACCCACGACCTGTGGGAAAATCTCGGGGACCGGATCGAGGACTATCTGGCCTCTGTCAGCCTCGCCGACGTGGTCTCCGGCCGTCTGCGGAAAGCCGCATGAGCAAAGCCATCTACCTTGACCACAACGCCACCGCCATCGTGCGGCCGGAAGCCCGCGCGGCCATCGCCCTGGCGCTCGAAGCGGGCGGCAACCCGTCGTCGATCCACGCCGCCGGGCGGTCCGCTCGCGCCCGAATCGAACACGCGCGCGATCAGGTCGCCGCCCTGATCGCCGCGCCGGCTTCGACAATCGTCTTCACCAGCGGCGGCACCGAGGCCAACGCCCTCGCCATCGAGAGCGCCGTTGCGGCCGGCGCGCGCCGGCTGATCGTCTCGGCGATCGAGCACGACAGCGTCCAGGAAACCGCCCGCGTACTGGGGGTTCCCGTCGAGGTGCTGCCGGTGGACGCCGATGGCCGGGCCGATCTCGCCTGGCTGCGGGCGCGCCTGGCGGCCTGGGACCTCCCTGACGGCAACCCCTTCGTCGCCCTGATGCTGGCCAACAACGAGACCGGGGTGATCCAGCCGGTGGCCGAGGCCGCCGCCTTGGTGCGCGCCGTCGACGGCTGGCTGCACGTCGACGCCATCCAGGCTTGCGGCAAGATTGCTGTCGACAGCCGCGCCTTGGGCGCCGATACGCTCAGCCTTTCCGCCCACAAGATCGGCGGCCCCCAGGGCGTCGGCGCCTTGACCTTCGGCCCCCGCGCCACCCTTTCGCGCCGCCAGCACGGCGGAGGCCAGGAACGCGGACGCCGTGGTGGAACCGAAAATGGTCCTGGAATCAGTGGTTTCGGAGCGGCCGCAAGCGTCTGCAATGACCTTCAAGGCCAGGCTGCCTGGCGCGACGCCGCCGCTGACCGCCTGAAGTCGGTGGGCGGCGTGGTGATGGGCGAGACCGCGCCGCGCCTGCCCAACACCCTGTGCTTCGCCACCCCCGGATTCCCCGCCGACGTTCAGGTGATGGCGCTGGATCTCGCCGGCGTGATGGTCAGCGCCGGCGCAGCCTGTTCGTCCGGCAAGGTCAAGGCATCGCCGGTGCTGGAGGCTATGGGCCAGGGCGAACTTTCCGGCTGCGCCATCCGGGTCAGCGGCGGATGGAACAGCACGCAAGCCGACTGGACCCGATTTGTCGAAGCCTGGTTCGAAGCCCATGCGCGCCACGCCGCCCGTCACCGCCAACCTGCCGCCGTGGGAGCTTAAGGGTCATGGCCGCCGTCACTCAGACCGTTGAACAGGTCGCCAGCCTTGAGAAATACAAGCACGGCTTCGTCACCGACATCGAACAGGATTTCGCGCCCAAGGGCCTGAATGCCGACATCGTTCGCTTCATCTCGGCGAAGAAGAACGAGCCGCAATGGATGCTGGACTGGCGCCTGGACGCCTTCGAGCGCTGGCTGGCCATGGATGAGCCCGACTGGGCCAAGGTCCAGTTTCCCAAGATCGACTATCAGGACAGCTTCTACTACGCCGCGCCCAAGGAGAAGGTGGGGATCAACAGCCTCGACGAGGTCGATCCCGACATCCTGGAAACCTACAAGAAGCTAGGCATCCCTTTGCGCGAGCAGGAAGTTCTGGCCGGGGTGATCGGCTCGCCGCGCTATGCGGTGGACGCGGTGTTCGACTCGGTCAGCGTGGTCACCACCTTCAAGAAGGAACTGGCCGCCGTCGGGGTGATCTTCTGCTCGATGAGCGAGGCGATCCGTGAGCACCCCGAACTGGTCCAGAAATATCTCGGCACTGTCGTGCCGGTCAGCGACAATTATTTCGCCTGCCTGAATGCGGCCGTGTTCTCCGACGGCAGCTTCGTCTATGTGCCGCCGGGCGTGCGCTGCCCGATGGAGCTGTCCACCTATTTCCGGATCAACGCCGAGAACTCCGGCCAGTTCGAACGCACCTTGATCATCGCCGACAAGGGCGCTTACGTCTCCTACCTGGAGGGCTGCACCGCCCCCATGCGCGACGAGAACCAGTTGCACGCCGCCGTGGTTGAGCTGGTGACGATGGACGACGCCGAGATCAAATATTCCACCGTCCAGAACTGGTATCCGGGCGATCCGGTGACCGGCAAGGGCGGCATCTACAACTTCGTCACCAAGCGCGCCGATTGCCGCGGCGATCGCTCCAAGGTCTCCTGGACCCAGGTCGAGACCGGCTCAGCGATCACCTGGAAATACCCGTCCTGCATTCTTCGGGGCGAGGGCTCGTCCGGGGAATTCTACTCGATCGCCATCACCAATGGTCGCCAGCAGGCCGACACCGGCACCAAGATGATCCACCTGGGCCGCGACACCCGTTCGCGGATCATCTCCAAGGGCATCAGCGCCGGCCGGTCGT
>JANXXA010000393.1 GCA_025350885.1 Phenylobacterium sp. | reverse complement strand
CGAAGGCCTGCAGCTGGCGGTCCAGATCGCGCAGTCGATCCAGGTTCGCATCGCGATGCTCGGGCGGCAGGGCATCGTGATACTCGGCGATCTGGCCGAGCAGTCGGGCGAACCACCGATCCTCGACCGTCTCAGGCGCATGCGGCTCGTCCAGCAGACGTTCGACCTCGCTGAGGGCGTGCTCGAATTCGCGTTCGGTCTGCAGGGAAGATCGATCAACGGTGGCCATCGCCCGGCTCCACGACATACGCCCCTCAATTCAACGGCTCAGCTTGGCGGTTGTTCCCGCAGCGAACCCGCGAATGTGAGTGTCAGCGGCGAACGAAGCAGGCCTGGCCGCCGGCCCTCAACCGTTCGCAAAGGGCGATGGCGTCTCCGGCCGAGGCGAACCCCGTGATCAGCGCCCGATGCACGGTTCTGCCGTCCACCTGCGCGGCGGCGACATCGCCGGCGCGACCGCGCAGATCCTGCGTGAACCGGCGCTGGACGCGCGCCAGCAGGCCCCGGGCGTCCGCCAGGTCGGGCGATGCGCCGACCTGTACCGCGGCGAGAGCTGATCCCGATGTCGGGGCGGGCCCCGAGGTCGCCTGTGCGGACCTGGCGGGCGGCTTGGTCGTCTTCGTCGATCGCAGGTC
Organism: Phenylobacterium sp.; assembly: GCA_025350885.1. GTDB lineage: Bacteria > Pseudomonadota > Alphaproteobacteria > Caulobacterales > Caulobacteraceae > Phenylobacterium. The sequence goes on along the minus strand of JANXXA010000393.1, from coordinate 2,141 downwards.
AGGACCCGTCGGCTTCGCGGAGACCGCGGCTACCTGTCGCAAGACCGGTCTGGCAGGCTCAGGCGGCCTGGCGACGATCCGGCCGGGCAGCAGCGGGCGGCGAAAATCCCGGTCGCAGAGGCCCCGCACTACGGTATCGATCGGCGCGCCGGCGGTCGGGGTGATGAAATCGGTGTCAGCCGGCCGCACCGTTCGCCCATCCTTGGCCAGGTCGCGCCGTGGATAGCCGGTCATCGCCCCCAGCTTCACCTTGCGGGCGTCGCAGTCCACCTGCACCGGGACCGACCATGAGGCGATGCCCTGGGCGCCCTCGATACCAGGATCAAGGGACTCCGAACTCACGGTGGCCAGAAATCCCCGCGGGTCGCCTATCGGGGTGGACGCGGTGACCGCCGTGACGGCTGAGATGCCGACATCAACCACCTGGGACGGCGACAGCGGCGTGTCGGACCGGATCCAGGCGGTCACATCGGCCATTGAGCGCGACGGCGGATAGCTGATCGGTGCAGTCTGCGCGACCGCTGCAAAGGACGTCGCCAGCACGGCAAGGGCCGCCACGGTCGCCAGGACGCAGGGAGGGTGGGCGCGCAGAGGGAGGGTGTCGAGAAGGCCGGTCATGCCCTGTTAGACCACCGACTCACCGGCTTCGTGAAGCCCCGCTCAAGCTGGCGGGTCGGCGGGCGTCGCCGGGCCGAATATCTGCCGGAAGCTGACCAGCAGGGCGGCGTCGGCTTCGTCCAGGGTGACCGGCAAACCCAGGTCCACCAGGCTGGTGACGCCATGCTCGGTGACGCCGCACGGCACGATGCCGCTGAAATGACCCAGGTCGGGCTCCACATTCAGCGAAACGCCGTGAAACGAGATCCACCGGCGCAGCTTCACCCCGATGGCGGCGATCTTGTCCTCGCGCGGCGTGAGGCCTGCCGGGCGCCGCTCCACCCAGACCCCGACGCGACCTTCGCGAATCTGGCCATCGACGTTGAAATGGCCCAGCGCGCCGATCACCCAGGCCTCCAGGGCGGCCACGAAGGCCCGCACGTCCTTGCGCCGCCGGGTCAGATCCAGCATCACATAGGCCACCCGCTGGCCGGGGCCGTGATAGGTGAACTGTCCGCCGCGCCCGCTGGCGAACACCGGCAGGCGGTCGGGGTCCAGCAGGTCCGCGGGCCGCGCTGAAACCCCGGCGGTATAGAGCGCGGGATGCTCCAGCAGCCAGACGAGCTCGCCGGCCCGGCCCTCGGCGATCGCCGCGACGCGGGCCTCCATAGCCGCGACGGCCTTGAGGTAGCCGACCGGCGCGGCGGAAATCGCCCAGCCCGCCGGCGCACCATCGTCGCGCCCGAAAAGCGCTCCGACGGCCGCGGTATTTAACGCACGGTCAAGCATGTTGCTTTCATTGTGGGGCCTGGGCCTGCCATGCGCAAAGCCCGCCAAGAGCCCGTCTGACTTTAAGTCAAGTCAGCCGGGACAGGGTCCAGGGGCAAGGGCGTGCATCGGTGAGTCAGGTCAAGGCGGTCAACGTCGAGATTCAGGTCGTGCTGGGGCGCTCGACGCTGCCCATGCAGCAGCTGTTGCGGATGGGCCGCGGCGCGGTCATTCCCCTCGATACGGCGGTCCACGACGAGGTCTGGATCCTGGCCAACAATCACCCGATCGCCCGCGGTGAGATCCAGATCAACGACGAGAAGATCTCCATCACCGTGACCCGCGAGGCCAACGTCTACGACTTCCTGGCCGGCGGCCAGTAGTCCGGCTTTTCCCGCTCTCGATTGCGCCGCCCTTCACAAAGCCGCTGGCGTTTGCTACCCCCCGCGGCTCACCACGAGCGGTCGTGGCGGAATTGGTAGACGCGCAGCGTTGAGGTCGCTGTGGGGCAACCCGTGGAAGTTCGAGTCTTCTCGACCGCACCAGTGATGCAAGTCCTTTGAAACTCTCAGGAAATGAACGCTTCGACATAAGCTGAGGAGGTCCGCCATGAGCCGCGAAACGGACGACCTTGAGCTGACCGAGCGACCTGAGAGCGAAGAGGACCTGGAAGACCTCGCCCTTGGCGAGGACTATTCCCTAAATCCGGCCTACGTCCCGATGGTGGTCGAAGCGCTTGATCGCGGCGACGCCGAGCGGCTGCGCGCAGCCGCTCG
>JANXXA010000385.1 GCA_025350885.1 Phenylobacterium sp. | reverse complement strand
GCTGATGGCCTGCAGCACGTTGCTGCGCTTGATGTCGTAGACCGCGAAGGTCATCGACGCTCGGTTTCCCGGCGCGTTCGCCTTCAACGCGGGATCGAGCTTCTCGCGAGCCTATGAGCCCGTCACCTACCGCGTGGGCATCGTCTACGACATCAACCCCTACATCACGCCCTATCTGTCCTACACGACAGGACAGGATCCGGTGGGCTCCAATATCTTCACGGTGAACTCGAGCGAGAACTTTTCGCTCGGCAAGTCGCGGCAGTACGAAGCCGGCGTGAAGGCGAACGCGCCGGGAAACCGAGCGTCGATGACCTTCGCGGTCTACGACATCAAGCGCAGCAACGTGCTGCAGGCCATCAGCCCCGACGTGTCGGTGCCGATCGGCAGCGAAGGCTCCAGAGGTTTCGAGGCGACCGCGGACGCGAAGGTCAGCGACCAGTTCACCGTCAACGCCAACGTGGCCTATACCGACGCCAAGTACGACAAGTTCACCTACGTCGACGGCAACAACAATGTCATCGACGCCTCGGGCAAGCGGATTCCGAACTCGCCCAAATGGCTCTCCAACATCTGGGCGAGCTATACCCAGGTCGCCGGCCTGCCGCTGGAACTGGGGGGCGGGGTGCGCTACGTCGGCGCCCGCGCCGGCGACACGGCGAACAAGCTCACCCTGGACGCCTACACGACGGTCAACGTCTATGCGACGTACAATCTGACACCCGCCGTCGCCATGTCGTTCCGAGTGGATAATCTGTTCGACAAAGCCTTCGCCCAGGCGGCCGATATCTTCTATCCGACCCAGGTGCAGCTCGGCCGTCCCCGGTACTTGCAAGTCGATATCTCAGCCCGGTTCTAGGCCAGAGCCGTTCAGCGCAGGCGATCATGAAAGCCTTGGTGTGGTTTCACAGGTGGGTCGGCATCGTCCTTTGCCTGATGTTCGCCACCTGGTTCGCCACGGGCGCCGTCATGGTGTTCGTGGCGTTTCCAGCCTTGTCGCCAGCGGCGCGGGCCGCCGGAGGCCAGGCCATCGACCTCGCCCGCGTAACCCTAGACCCTGCCCGGGCGGCCGCTGCGTTGGGCGACGCGCCAGAGCTTCGCCTAGTCAGTATGGCGGGAACGCCCGCCTATGTGGCCAAGGCCACCGATGGGAAATTTCGCGCGATCTCCGCCGAAACCAGCCGGCCCCTGGCTCCGATCTCGGCCGCCGCCGCCGCGGGCGTCGCCGCACGGTTTGGCGGCGTGCCGGCCAACCGTGTGGACGGGCCGTTCGACTACGATCAATGGATCGTCCACCAGCAGTTCGATCCGCTGCGGCCGTTCTTCAGGGTGCGGCTTTCCGATCGCGCGGGGACCGATCTCTACGTGTCAGCGCGCACGGGTGAAGTGGCGCAGCGAACGCTCCGCTATCAGCGCGGCTGGAACTGGCTTGGATCCGTTGTCCACTGGATCTATTTCGTCCCCATCCGGAAGAGCTTCGCGCTTTGGGACTGGAGCGTCTGGGCGGTGTCGCTGGTCGGGCTCACGACGACGATGGCGGGCCTCTGGCTTGGCCTCTCGCGTACGCGCAGGAAGATGAACAGCAAGCGACCGGACGTGTCGCCATTCCGGGGGCTGTTGCGCTGGCATCATATCCTGGGCCTGGCCGCGGGCGGCTTCGTACTCTGCTGGATCACCAGCGGCTGGCTGTCCATGGACCACGGCCGGCTGTTCTCGGAGGGCGTCGCCTCGGATGCGGCGGGCGCAGCTTACCGACGCGGGGTCGGGAACGTCCCAGTGGCCGGATTCAGCGTCGCCGAGTTGCGCCAGCTGGCTCCCGCCGCGTCGGTGGAATTCCAGCAGATCGCCGGCCATCAGGTCGCCGCTGCCGCAGGCCCGACGGGTCCGCGGGTCCTGGTCAAGGGACCGGAGGGCCTGACGCTGCAGGATCGCGTTCCGCGGACCCTGGTGCTCGACGCCGCACGGGCGGCGTGGCCCGGCCAGATCGCGTCCGGCCTCACGCCGGTTGCGGTGGACAGCGCCTATGCGAAGGCGGAATCGCTGCCCCCGGGCGCCCTGATGATCCGGCTCAGCGGTGCAGCGCCCGCGCGCCTCTACATCGATGGCGTCACCGGCAAGGTCCTAGTGGTGATGGACCGCAGCCGCGAAACCTACGCCTGGGTCTACTACATGGCGCATACCTACAACTATCCCGGCCTCTCCAGCCGGCCCGTGCTGCGGATTGCCATCCTGCTCATGCCGCTAACGCTTGGCTTCGGCTTCGCCATCACGGGCGTCCTGGTCGGGTTTCGGCGCCTGCGGTCCAAAATCCCCGCGTCGGCTGTCACCGTGACCGGAGGACGCACAACATGAGAGATCAGCTTTTCCTGCTGATGCCCGGTTTCGAAAACGCTGGCCTGGGGCCGCTCTATTGCGGCGACTCGGTCGCCATCGAGGGGCTGCTGAGCTTCTGCCCCCAGCTGCGGAGCCTGGTGGACGTCCACTACCTGGAGTTTGCTCGCCCACGCGCGCCGCTTGTCAGCGCCCTCGGTGAGGACCTGCAGTCCGTGCCGGTCCTGATCCTGGCGGACGAAATCCAGGTGGCCGATCAGGGCGTGGACGTGCAGCAGGCCATGGGCCGTCGCTATATCGCCGACGAGAAGCTCGTCCGGCGCTATCTCTCAACCCAGTATCGAATGCCTCAAGCCGGGTAGGTTCGTCAGCGGTGGGGTTCGAACCTGCCGACCAGCCTATGTTCGGCCCCCGGATGCCACAGCCGCGCCAGGGTGACCGGTACATCACCGTTCCACGTCCGGCGCTCGACCACCAGACAGGCTGACCCCAGGCGGACTTCGAGCGCCGCGGCCTCCAGCGCGCCGGCTTCGCAGGCGGAGATGGTGTGTTCGGCTTCGGTCCAGGGGACGTGCGCGAGCAGCCATGGGCCGGGGGCCACCTGTTCCAGCGGATGGCAGGTGATGCCGGGCGCGGCATCGACGTTGACCAGGCGTTCTTCCATCTGCACCGGCCTCCCGTTGGAAAGATGGACACAGCGGAGCCAGAGCAGCTGGGTAGACCGGGTGACATTCAGCAGCGCCCGCTTCTCTACATCGTCCTTCACAAACTCGCATTCCAGCAATCGATAGCCGTAGTCCGCGCCAGATTTCGCCACCACATCGGCGGTGTTCCAGATCTCGAACACGGGACGTTCCTGCGCCCGCTCCGAGACCACGGTGCCGACTTTTCGCCGACGCTGCAGCAGGCCCTCGGAGGCAAGACTCTGAATGGCTTTGTTCACGGTCATCCGTGACGTTTTGAAGTGCGCCTTTAGGTGCATTTCCGCCGGGATCTTCGTGCCGGGCCGCCAATCGCCGTTCAGGATCGGCTGCGACAGCGCGCGGCGGATCTGCAGCCAGATCGGGCCGCTGCCATCCAGGCGGAGGGGTTCCAAACTCACGCTATCGTTTTGAAGGGTAGGGATCATGATCCTGTCACGACTGGCGCGCCCGTTGCGTGCAAACGAGAAGACCCCTCCCCGTCGGAGAGTTCAACCGGCTTCGGCGTGGCGACGTGGCGCGGGATGGGATGAGCCGGCTAGCGCCCGACATCGAAGAGCGCGGTGGCGTAAAAGGACTCATAGTCAGCCGATCCATCCGTGAGCGGACGCATGTGCACCAAGTAAGCGTACCAGCGGCCTGGATTGGAGATTTTGAAGGCCGCGATCCCGTGACGGTTTGTGCGCAAGCGCAGCTTGTTGATCGGCTCGCCCTTGGCGTCGTGCCCGAACCCCTGATAGCCGCCCAACACCAATTGGCCCGCCAGAGGCTCGCCGTGGAACAGCACTTCCAGTCTTGCTACCTCGCCCACCCGCAGGGTGGCCGGATTGCGGATCATCCGTATTTGCATTGGATAGTCGAGAGGGCGTTTGTAGTCGGCGGTCCGCGTGGCGCCGACCTGGAGATAGGCGATTGCGTGCTTGGAATAGCGTTCGATCACCTTATCCGAACGCAATTCGGGCGCAGCGACCTCGATTTGTTCTTCCTTGATGTAGTCGAGGAACTCGGCTTTCGACATTTCGAAATTCTTGGGCCTGGTCGAAACGCCCAGGAGGTAGGTCGCTTGGACCGTGGCGTCGATGGTCAGGACCGACGCCACGCCGCTGATCCGCCAGTTCGATGCGCCGATGGCCTCGGACTGGCCGCCTCGCGCGACGGTGACGTTGGCGATATCCGTCCACTCGATACCGTTGATGCTCTTGTCGATATCGCCGTTGCTGACTTGGATCTCCACCGTGCCGGACGGAGCGGGCCTGGGGGATTTCAGGAGCAGCTCATGGGCGGCCGCCTGGGCCCCCGTCAGCCAGGCAACGGCGCAGAAAGCATATGCGGAACAACGCGCGGGCGTCATCGAACGTCCTCAATTCTGACAGTCAGGACAACTCAACCAGATTATTATGTCTAGTCAAATTGACGGCCGAGAGGGATGGATGTTGCGATCAACGGCGAAAAGAGACCCGCACAGGGCCAGGTACGTGGGCGCAGGCGACCAGCGCGCTACCCGGCCTTGATGCCCATCAGGTCGATGAGGCTGGCCGCGAGTTCCACCTGACGGAAGGGCTTGATGAGGCGTGGCAGGGTGGCATCAACGCCCTCGGTTTCCGCGAAGCCGGAGACCAGCAGCACGGGGACGCCGGGCCGCCGCGTCTGAACCCGAGCGGCGAGGTCGACGCCGGTCATGCCCGGCATCAGGTGGTCGGTGACCAGCACATCAAAACCGACGCCCTGGTCGATGACCGCCAGCGCCTCCTCAGCCGAGGCGGCCTCAACGACGGCGAACCCCAGGTCGGTCAGCATATCGGCTGTGCTCATGCGCACGAGCGGGTCGTCGTCCACCAGCAACGCTGTTCCGACCAGCCTGGCGCCGGCCGTCGGCAGGTCAACTTCGGGCGCCGGACAGGGCCCCGCCTTCACCGGAAGCCAGACTTCGACATCGGCGCCGAGCCCGGGCTGGCTGGAGATTTTGAGCGCGCCGCCCAGTTGCTGGGCCAGCCCGTGCGCCATCGAGAGGCCCAGCCCGGTGCCCTTGCCGACGCCCTTGGTGGAAAAGAACGGCTCGATCGCCTTGGCCAGGGTCGCCTCATCCATGCCAACACCCGTATCGGCGACCGACAGCCGGACATAGAGACCCGGCGCCAGCGCCGTGCGATGTCCCGGTTCGATCATCTCGGCCGCCGCCGAGATCCGCAGCGTGCCGCCCGACGGCATCGCATCGCGCGCATTCACGCTGAGATTG
>JANXXA010000320.1 GCA_025350885.1 Phenylobacterium sp. | reverse complement strand
GATGGACCGGCCCGCTGACCATGGCTCCCAGGGCCGCCATGGCGACAGCTAGGATAAATCCCAGCCCGCCGATCGCCAAGCCCGTCGCAATCGCCACGAGCGCCCGAGGCTCCTTGCGCCAGACGACCCGACCTTCAACAGCGCCGCCAATCGCGGCGACAAGCCATAGCGGGAGGAAGACGCAGATGTAGAAGCCGGCTTGGATCAGAATCTCGGCCCAGGGGCCGGCAGCGTGAGTGCCGATCGCCTCGGCGAGCACACCGGCCAGCGCGCGGCCGCCGAGGATCGCCAAAGCGCAAATTGACACCCCGAGGCTCAGAACCACCCAACTTCGGCCGGGCCGAGCAGCCGTGTCCACGGCCACGACCCAAGGGTTCTGGAAGGTCAGGCGGCGCAACATCAATCGAAGTCCTTAGGCTGCAATGCCGGTGTCGTATCGGTCGGGTGACCGACGCTCTGTCGCACGCGCCACGACGGTGAACGCTATCATCACTGCGCAAATACCTGAGGCGCCTCTGGAGCACTCCCACACATCGATTGGCGGTCTACTGAATCTCTGGATAGCCAGAATGGTCCTCCCGTCAGCGAACTGCGAGCCTGGTCGCGCTTGCAACCCAGTTTTAGGATTTCGTTTTCTATAAATAATCTAGTTCATTGCAGATAATCAGCAAAGATGATCACAGACAGAATACGTTGACGTAGAGTTTGTGGTTATCAGAATATAAATTGAAAATGTTCCAAGTCCGCATTGAAAATTGCTTATAACGTCCAATATTATTATTACGTTCATGATACAATTTGGCACTTTATTCAGTCGTGATGGCTATTTTTCGCCCTCCATGTGACCGGAGGAACCCTGCAATGGCCTGCGCCCGAAAAGTAGCCCTGCGTCTCGCCCTGGTGACCGCCTTGTTGGGCGTAGCGATGCCGCAGCTGGCGCGCGCGGCCAGTGAGGACAGTTTCTGGCCCGAACACCAGCGGCTCGACCTTGGCCGACCGCGATGGGACGTCACCGGCGCCAGTGTCTGGGAAGATATGACCCGTGTGGCGACACGCGGACTCAAACCCGCAGTCTCAACGCCATCGACAGTTCTCCAAGACATCGCACGGTCTGACGCGCCGGCCGAGTTCCAGATGATCAGCTATGCGCTCAGCGCGCCAAGGCTGGTCGGCAAGGCTGGCTGGTATGGTGCGGAGTTCGATGGGCGGCTGACCTCGAGTGGCGAGCGCTTTGACATGTATCGCCTGACCGCCGCCAGCGCGGATCTGCCGCTCAATTCGTATGTTTCGGTCAGCAACCGGGTGACTGGCGGCACGGTGGTCGTGCGCATCAATGACCGGCGTAGCCAATCCGTCGGCGACCTGATCACCCTTTCCAGGGCCGCAGCGATTCGCCTTGGCCTCGACAGAGAGGGCGGCGGCGATGTGGACGTGCAACTCCTCGGCCCGGCCCTGCCAGCTGGTCCAATTCACGTGGCCAATCGCTAACTGAAGCTGCGGCGGCGGTCGGGCTACATCCTGGGTTGGGGCCGCCGGCCGTCGCCAACAATCGAGAACGCCGCCCAGTAGAACGGGTGGGAGTAAGCGTCGGATCGCTCCATGAACTGCCGCTCGGCGGCTGACAGCGCCTCGCCTTGGGTCGCAGCCTTGGACGTGAAGACATTGGTCATCAGCAACTCAGTTGCCGTGGAATCCACCTTCCAGTTCGAGACCAGCAGATTGCGGGCGCCGGCATAGCTGAAGGTCGAAACCAGCCCACCCAACGCAGCGCCGCCGCTGCCGTCCAGGCCTGCGCCAGTGTCGCAGGCCGAAAGCACCACAAGGTCGGCGTCCAGCCACAGGTTGGGGATCTCATGGATATCCAGAAGCGAGTCGCTACCTGCGCCGCCTTGCGAAGTCACCAGCGATGATGCGAGGCAGCCATTTGGCTGCTGCAACAGGCCGTGCGTGGCAAAATAGAGGACCCTGTACTGATCCAGGTGGCCCGGGGCGCCGCCCTCTCTTTGGATCCAGTCGTCGGTGAAGGCTGGACCTAGGACGACGCTGCCAGGCGCGCCGACCGCCTTCGCAACCACCTCGACCTCAGTCGCCGTCTCCGGCAGCTCGGGAAGTCCCATCAGGGAACCGCGGATTGGGGCGCAGAAATCGACACCGCCCGCAGTCCGGATCGACGAGGCCGGAGCGGTGACGCTGGCAAACGGGTGCATCGCCGCCGATACGATCGGATTGCCGAAGCCGAGGAATGGCTTGCTGGCCTTGCTTTCCCGGCTCTGACGGGTGTTGACGAACGCGGCCGTTGATACCGAGACCGACGTGTCAAACCGCGCCGCCAGCCAACTGACGCCCTTGTAGGACAGCACCGACTTGGTGCGGATCGCGTCCTGCATATTCTGCCGCATGACCCGGGCGCTGTTGTCGTCGGTCACCAACGCCCCGATCGGCACCCCCACCAGTGTCGGGTCGGGCTGGTAGATCAGACGCTTCAGGTTCGCGAGTTGAGGGGCCACTGGCCCGAACAGTGTCTGATAGAGCTGGTGCGCCAGCTGCACGTCGTATCGCCCCAGCCGGCCGGTCGAAACCTGGTCGAAGGGCAGGCGCAGCTTGGCAGCCACTTCATGAGCCTTGCTGCGATTGAA
>JANXXA010000239.1 GCA_025350885.1 Phenylobacterium sp. | reverse complement strand
GCCGACCACCTGTTCTGGTTCCACTGGTCCAACGCGACGTTCATGACAACGCTGATGATGCAGCTGGTGCTGAGCGGCGGCGGTAAGGACAACCCGGCCGCGGTTTTCGTGGACGACCGCAACCGGCGCGGCTGGGCGATGGTCGAGGCGCGGCTGGGCGAAGCGCCGTTCTTCGGCGGGCGGAACCTGACAACCGCCGACATCATGATGGTCTATTGTCTCACGACCAGCCGGGCGTTCCGGGGGACATCGCTCGAGGGATATCCAAACCTGCAGGCCTATCTGCAGCGGATCGGCGCACGCCCGGCCTACCAGCGGGCGATGGCCAAGGCCGAGCCCGGCACGGCGCCAATGCTCGCGTAACGAAAGGCTCGCCCCCTATGCGGCCATACGCAGCGCGGCCACCTTCCGTGCCTGCGGCCAGCCAGCGAGCGTTCAGCGATTATCGGTGGATCCCGTGGGCTGACCGCGCCGCACGTCTATGGGCCATGTGATGGCCAACTGCGCATCCCAGGGCGGCGCCGGCCAACGCATGATGGCCAGCGACATGCCCCCCGACGGCGCCGACGGCCGCTCCCTTTAGGCAGCCCCGAGCGTCGGCGGCTCCGACGGCAGTCAGAGTTAGTGCGGATGCGAGAGTGACGGCAAAGATCATCTTCATGAGTGGCTCCCTTGGACGCCAAGATAAGGTCGCTCGGCGCACGAGGTTCCGCAATGCCACTTCAAACAAACAACGAAGTCGCGTCACAGTCGGAAACAACCACAACAGCACGCCGGGCGCGGTTGGGGACATTGTCCGCCAATCTTGTCGGCCTGCGGGTCCATCCCGCCGACATTCAGGATCGCGACGGCGGTCGATGTCCTGGCCTCGGTCCGCTCGCTCTGTGCGGACCAGAAGGGGCCCAGATGCTCTCGGTCACGTCGCGAAAGGGCGCCTCCCAGGTCTTCACTGCGCTCGACCGCGAGGTTCCCCCCGGCCCGCCGGACGTCGCCAGGATCATCAGATTCATTCGTGCCAACGGGGTCACGCCCGGGCCCATGGCGGCCGCCTCGCTGGCCTAAGCGCGTTCGACCAACGCAACCAGAACAGGTGGTCGGCGAAGTCGGGATCTTCCGGCCCCGTCGGCACAGATGACACCACGGCCTGACTTTTCGAGAGGTCCAAATCGCGAAAGCGCATAGGAGGCCTTGCCATCAACGACAAAAGCGGACTGGACTGTCCGCTTTACGGCAACGTCTATGCGTCCCCAGGAGGAACAATGGAGTCTCTGGCCAGGGAGGACACGCGGCCCGTCGCTGTGGCCGACCACCTAACCCAGCACTTCGAGGTGATGATCGTCGGGGCGGGGATCTCCGGCGTCGGGAGCGCCTACCATCTGAAGACTCAGTGCCCGGACCGCAGCTATGTTGTCCTTGAGGCGCAGGAGTCCTTCGGCGGCACCTGGCTCAGCCACCGGTTTCCCGGAATTCGTTCGGACAGCGATCTCTACACGTTTGGCTATCGCTTCAAGCCATGGGTGGGAGCGCCCATCGCGGCAGGGGCCGAAATTCGCAAGTACATGGGCGCGGTGATCGCCGAGAACGATCTCGCCGCGCACATCCGCTATGGTCACAAGGTGCGATCAGCGGTGTGGTCGAGCCAGGATAACCTCTGGACAATAACGGCGGAAACCGCCGACGGCCGCAAGTCACGGTTCACGGCCAACTTCCTGTGGATGTGCCAAGGCTACTACCGGCACGAGGAAGGCTACACTCCGGACTGGCCCGGTATGGCAAGCTTCAAGGGTGTGATCGCTCATCCAGAAAACTGGCCGAATGACTTGGACTACAAGAGCAAGCGGGTCGTGATTATCGGCTCGGGCGCCACGGCCGCCACCATGGCGCCAGTCGTGGCCAAGGACGCCGCGCACGTTACGGTGTTGCAGCGCTCGCCGACCTATTACATCGCCCAGCCGAACGCCAATGAGTTCCACGAGCAGCTCAAGCCGCTTGGGCTGGACGAACTGCTGGTGCACGACCTTGTCCGGCGCAAGGTGGTGACCGACATGGACCAGATAACCCGCCGCAGCTTCGAGGAGCCGGAGGTGCTGAGCCAGGAACTCCTGGCCGGCGTCGAAGCCTTTGTCGGCGCGGATACGGTGGCCCGGCATTTCACCCCCACCTATCGCCCGTGGCGGCAGCGCATCGCCATCCTTCCCGACGGAGACATGCTGCAGGCGATCCAGGCGGGTTCGGTGAGCATGGTCACCGATCAGATCGAAAGCTTCATTCCCGAGGGGATCAGGTTGAAGTCCGGTGAGGTGCTCGAAGCTGACATCATCGCCACCGCTACCGGGTTCAACCTCAACGTGCTCGGCGACATCGATTTCGTGATCGACGGCAAGCCCCTGGCGTTCCACGAGACCGTCACCTATCGCGGGGTGATGTTCACCGGCGTGCCCAACATGGCCTGGGTGTTCGGCTATCTACGCAACAGCTGGACCATGCGTACCGAGCTGATCGCCGACTTCGTCTGCCGGATGCTGAACCACATGAATGAGAAGGGCGCTCGGCGAGTCGAAGTGGCGCTGCGGCCAGCAGACCACAATATGCCGCTCGGCCCCTGGATCGATCCCGAAAACTTCAACGGTGGCTACATCATGCGCGGCCAGCACCTGCTGCCCCAACGGGGCGACAAGCCGGAATGGCAACACACCCAGGACTACTGGACGGAAAAGGACGACTTCCCCGCCATCGACCTGGACGACGACGTCTTTCGCTATGGGTAAGTCGGACCCGACAACTTAACTCGGTCCTGGACAGCCGGGACCACGGGCCGGCCAGCGCGGAGGCCGCCAACGACCACAAGCTGATCGGCCCCGGAGGTTGCTGACGAGCTCAACACCTTGGGCAACATCGCCCACATGGCGGGGGATGCGGCTGGAGCGGAGGTCTATTTCCGCCGTGCACTCGTCGGCTACGAGGCGATTCTTGGTCCCGACCACCCCCTGGTCGCTGGCGCGCTCAACAACCTGGCGCGGATGCTTCTGGAACGTGGCGCCTTCACCCACGCCCGTCCCCTGCTGCGGCGCGCGGTCGCCATCGACCTGGCCCAGAAGGACGACATGGCCGACGACCTGGTGTTCGAATACGCCAACCTGGGCATTGCCGAACGGGGCCTGGGCCGCGCCTAGGACGCCGACGTTCTGTTCGCCAGCGCCGAAGCCGCCGCGCGGCGCAACCGCCACCGCAACCTGGCGCCCGTGCTGCTGGAACGCTCCGAGATCGCATGCGCCGCCGGCGACCCGGCGCGCGGGCTGCGGCTGGTCGTCGAGGCGCGGCCCATCATGGCGGCGGCCTATCCCAAGGATCCCTGGCGCACGGCCTGGGTCGAGGCGGTCGGTGGCGACTGCCTGGTGCGCGATGGCCAAGCCCAGGCTGGCGGCGCCCTGCTGCGCGCCCAGGCGCCGGTGATCCTTGCGCGCTGGAGCCCCGCCAGCCTCTACGGCGCCCGGCTTCAAGCCATGCTGCGCCATGCGGGCCGCGCATCGGGGGGGTTAGGGGGCCCATTCCCTACGGTCGAAACCGCTAAATCACCCCCGCGGCTCGGAGCGCGGCGATGCGGGCGGCCGAGCAGCCGGCGCGGTCACGGAGCACCTCGTCGGTGTGGGCGCCGAGCGGCGGGCCGGGCCAGCGTACCGCGCCGGGGGTCCGCGAGAGCTTGGGAAAGACGTTCTGCATCTTTACCTGGCCGAACACCGGATGGTCGGTGGTGATGATTGCCTCGCGGGCGAGGAACTGCGGGTCCTCCAGCATGTCGGGCGCCCGGAACACGCGGCTGGCCGGGACGCCCTTGGCCTCCAGCAGGGCCAGGAGGTCGGGCAGGGTGAACCCGCGCGTCCAGTCGGCGATGATCGCGTCGAGTTCGTGCTGGTTCACGCCACGCGAGGCATGGTCGATGAACTTGGAATCGGTCTTCAGGTCGGGGCGCCCCATCACCTCGGTCAGTCGGGCATAGACGGTGTCGCCGTTGCCGCCGATCAGGATCAGCTCGCCGCCGGCGCAGGGATAGGCGTTGGAGGGCGCGATCCCGGGCAGCACCGAGCCGGCGCGCTCGCGCACATAGCCGGTCAGGTCGTATTCGGTGACCAGGTTCTCCATCACCGCCAGCACGCT
>JANXXA010000201.1 GCA_025350885.1 Phenylobacterium sp. | reverse complement strand
GCGAGGTGCGGCGCGGTGAGGGCGGTGCGAGGCATGACCCCTATGTGCCGGCGCCCGGCGGCGATGTCACCCCGGGCCGCCCGGCCATCCCGCCTGCATGACACCATCCTCAAGGGCATGAACCTTGCTCCGGGCCAGTCCAGCGCGTAGCAACGGCCCGGTTCGCGCGCGCGGGCGTCTTTGGGAACGATGGATGAGCGAAACGATGCAGGCCGCGGCGCCGCCCGAGAAAACCACCGCCCAGGGTTCCGGACCTCTCAACGAACTGGTCGAGGTCATCAAGACGGTGGTCTATGCCCTGATGATCGCCCTGTTCCTGCGGGTGATCTTCTTCCAGCCGTACACAATCCCGTCGGCGTCGATGGAGCCAAACCTGTTCGAGGGCGACTACATCATCGTCTCGAAGTGGAGCTATGGCTGGTCCAAGCACTCGATCCCGTTCAGCCCGCCGCTGTTCTCCGGCCGCATTCTGGAAAAGCCGCCGCATCGCGGCGACATCGTGGTCTTCAAGCTGACCCGCGACAATTCCACCGACTACATCAAGCGCCTGATCGGCCTGCCGGGTGATCGCATTCAGATGAAGCAGGGCCTGCTCTATCTCAACGGCGTGCAGGTGCCGCGCGTCCAGCTGGGGACCGTCCGCGAGGACATCGGCGAGGGCAATATCGCCAGCGTCACCCGCTATCGCGAGACCCTGCCGGGCGGCAAGACCTACGTCACCAACGACTTCGGCCCCGACGGCCAGCTCGACACTACCGACGTCTTCGTGGTGCCCGAGCACCACTATTTCATGATGGGCGACAACCGCGACAACTCCTCCGACAGCCGCGATCCCGGCGGTGGCGTGGACTTCGTGCCGGCCGAGAACCTGGAGGGCAAGGCGCAGGTCATCCTGCTCTCCTGGTCCAAGGGCGCCTCGATCTTCAAGCCGTGGACCTGGGTGATGAACATCCAGCCGAGCCGGTTCTTCAACATCCTGCAATGACCGCGTCCCATCTATGAACGCGCGCCCTCTATGAATACCAGGGTCGCCGCGGTCGCCGAGCTCGAACGCCGCATCGGCCACAGCTTCAACGATCGCGACCTGCTGGAACGCGCGCTCACCCACGCCAGCGTTGGCGAGGGCGGCTCGAAGCTGCGCCACAACGAACGCCTGGAATTCCTCGGCGACCGAGTGCTGAACCTGATCGTCGCCGAGGCGCTGTTCGCCCGCATGCCGCAGGCGGCGGAAGGCGACCTGACGCGGGCCTTCCATCAGCTGGTCAACTACCAGGCCTGCGCCGTCGTGGCCCGCGCGGTGGGCCTGGGCGAGGCTCTGCGGCTCGGCGGCGGGGCGGCCAAGCTCGGCATGCGCGACCATGACAAGGTGCTGGGCGACGCCTGCGAGGCGCTGATCGCGGCGCTCTATGTCGATGCGGGCATGGCCGCGGCGGCGGCGTTCATCGTCGCCTTCTGGGCCGACCAGTTCGCCGACCTCAAGGCCTCGACCCAGGATCCGAAGACCGCACTGCAGCACTGGGCGCTGGCGCGCGGCCTGCCGCTGCCGAAGTACGATCAGGTCAGCCGCAGCGGCTCGCCTCATAAGCCGAGCTTCGTCATCGAGGTCACCGTCGACGGCCAGCCCCCCGAACGGGCTGCGGCCGGCAACAAACAGGAGGCCGGGCGGCTCGCCGCCGAGCGCCTGCTGGCAAAACTCGGGGACGTCCCCCAGAAGGCAGAGACATGACCACCCGCCCCACGACGACGAGGGCCGGCTTCGCCGCGATCATCGGCGCCCCCAATGCCGGCAAGTCGACGCTGACCAACCGGCTGGTCGGGGCCAAGGTGTCGATCGTCACCCAGAAGGTGCAGACCACGCGCTTTCCGGTGCGTGGCGTGGCCATGGCCGGCGAGGCGCAGATCGTGCTGGTCGATACGCCCGGCATCTTCCAGCCCCGCCGCAAGCTGGACCGCGCCATGGTCCGCGCCGCCTGGGGCGGGGCGCGCGACGCCGACGTCATCGTCCATCTGGTCGACAGTGTCGCTGAACTCGCCGCCCCCGAACCGGGCGCCAAGGCCGCCGACAAGCGCGCCGCCATTGATGTGGAGTCCATCGTCGAGGGCCTGAAGACCGCCGGCAAGACCGCGATCCTGGCGCTCAACAAGATCGACGGCATGCGCCGCGACACCCTGCTCGCCCTGTCGAAAAGGCTTTTCGATACCGGGGTCTATTCGGAAGTCTTCATGATTTCCGCGGCCGACGGCGCCGGCGTCTATGACCTCAAGGCCCGGCTCGCCGCCCTGGTCCCGGAAGGCCCCTGGTTCTATCCCGCCGAACAGACCGCCGACATTCCCGCCCGCCTGCTGGCCGCCGAGATCACGCGGGAGAAGATCTACCTGCGGGTCCATGAGGAGCTGCCCTACGCCGCCGCCGTCGAGACCACCGCCTTCGAGGAACGCTCCGATGGCTCGGCCCGCATCGAACAGACCATCTATGTGGAACGCGACAGCCAACGGCCGATCATCCTGGGCAAGGGCGGCCAGACCCTGAAGTGGATCGGCCAGAAATCCCGCGAGGAGCTGACCCAGCTCCTCGACCGCCCGGTCCACCTGTTCCTGCACGTCAAGGTCGACGACAAATGGGCCGACAAGCGCGAATTCTACGGCGACGTGGGCCTGGATTTCGACGCCTGATTTCGGTTCACGACGCACACGAACACGTCCGGCCTAGAGCCGGAAGCTCGGTCACATCGACTGACCGGTCAGGCCGCCAGGGCGGGCCTTCGCCGGCGGGCCATGAGGCCGACCGCGCCGAAACCGGCGACCATCAACGTCCAGGTTTCAGGCTCTGGCACGTGCACGGGCAGGAACACCGCGCTCGCCGCATCCTTGCCTATGGCGACATGGAAGCTGCCCGGCATGCGGATGCCGGTCACGGTACCGGTATGAAACGCACTGCTTGAGAAACCGAGCGTGATGTACAGGTAGTTCGGATCATCGACACCGATGAATCCCGTCTTAGAGACCGAAAATGGCAGCGGATTGGGACCGGTTTTGGCGATAGAAACGAAACCACTGTCCGCATAGATCGTATCGGCATGTGCAAAAGGATGCGATGTTGCGTTCGCGACTATTTCGAATCCATTGGGTTGATCAAGGATCGACCCCGGTCCAAAATAGAATTGTCCGGTCAGCGCCATATTTATATAAATATTGCCGCTGGTGACGACGTTTTGCGGGACGCGAAATTTGATACTTCCCGTCGCCGAGGTGGTCAGCCCGTTTGTCTGGGCAAGGAAGTTTGTCACGATCAAATTGGTGACCGGCGACAAGGTGACCGGGTTGACCGTCTGCACGACGATCGCCCTGCCGCTGACAATCCCGCCATAGTAAGTGCTGCAATTGAAGTCGATGATCTGCATGGCGCTGGTGCCTGACGGCTTTGGAAGGCAGTCTTTGGCGGCGCTCGGAAAGATTATTTGCATGGTCTGCGCGGTGGCGGCTCCCGAAAATCCCATCGCCAGACAGCAGGCCGCAGCTGCGCCCGCCAGCATGTTCGATCTGATTGTCATCTTCAGCTCCCAGCGCCAGACAAATTTGCCGCACGCGAACCCGACACACGCCAGATTGCGGGCCACCCGCCCGCCAAAGGCGGCAGTGTGGCAGATATGAGCGCATTGTCTATCCCCTGGCGATTACGTGTCCCAGCAACAGCCCGGTGCACCTGTTCCTGCACGTCAAGGTCGACGACAAATGGGCCGACAAGCGCGAATTCTACGGCGACGTCGGCCTGGACTTCGACGCCTGACGCCGCGGCTGTGCAGCAAGAGGTGGCCACGGAAAACACGGAAAGAGCACGGAAAAAGGGGAGCGTGGCCACCCGCGTTCCAGCCCGTTTGAATCGCGCGCGTCGCGCGCAATCAATTCATTCTCGGCCGTCGTCGCCTGACCTTCTTTCCGTGCTCTTTCCGTGTTTTCCGTGGCCAATCCTTCTCGCTCGGCGAATGCTGGAAACGGCCATGAATGAAGAGCCCGCGCGCACGAAGGCTGCGCAGCCTTCAGTTAAAATTCGCGCGTTAGGCGAACCGGGTTGCCCACAGAATTCAGCGGGTATTAACTGTGTTTGGACGTGGCGAGCGAACGCCGCTGATGTATCGAAAGGGTGGCTGTTATGAATTTGAGAAAATTGCTGCTGGCGGCATCTTTCATTTCCGCGGCGACGATCGCCGGATCGCTCGCCAGCGTGGCGCAGGCGGCGACCTTCA
>JANXXA010000167.1 GCA_025350885.1 Phenylobacterium sp. | reverse complement strand
TGTCCTGGCCCTCCCGCGGGCTGAGATAGCCATCCTGCGAGCGGTAGTAGTTCTCGCGCTGGCGAATACCCCGCAACTCGGAGAGGAAGTAGCGAGCCTCGCGGCGGCTGTAGGCGCCGTCGCCGACACTGTGCTGGATGCCTTGCACCTCATGTTGATAGAGGGCGTCGAAGGTCTGATAGCCGCCATAATACTGGCTGTAGCCGGCGGTGTTGTTGTCCTCGTCGTCGGGGTGAGCGAAGGCCGGGCTGGCGACGGCGCCGATCGCGGCCGCCGCAAGCAGGGCTCCCATTAGCTTTTTCATCTGCCTATCCTTGTTCAAGCGCCTTGAAGCGCCAAACCACTAGAACGCATTGCAGATGAGCTTGTTCTGAGCGGGCAGGTCAGGCGGCGTTCATCGGCCCCAGCGACCCCAGTCAGCCTTATCTCAAGTGGTCAGGGCGGCGACGACCGAGTCCAGAACCGCGCGGGCCTTGGCGCGCATCTCGTCATCCGTGGCGTCCTGGATGGGGTGATCGACCAGCACATAGCGCGCGTCGTCCATGCCCAGCGCCGTGCGCTGAACCTGGGCGGCCTCGGCGAATTCGCTGGACGCGATGGAGACGGCGGGAAGACCCTGGATCTCGAACCATACAGTGTCGTGCAGACTGCACGTCGTGCACGATCCTCAATCGGCGAGGGCTTCCACCAGGACGCTGCACTCCGAGCGGATCTTCAGCCGCAGGTCCGGCGGGCAGGGCTTGGCGAAGGTCGGCTTGGCGTAACGCCTGATCGCGACGCCCGGGTAGCGGCCCGCCAGCAGTCGTTCCAGCTCGTCCAGCAGGACGTTGCCGCGCGGCTTGCTGATGTCGAGCAGGCCGATCACGCCGGTGATGTCCCCGGTCCGCGCGGTAACCTGTCGGGCGACGGGAACGCGTTCGTCGGTGGGATCCAGAATTGTCGTCATCGACGTCCTCCGAGCATCTGTGGCGAGCCTATCAGCATTCGATTTTCCTGGAAACGACGGCTGAACCCGCCGGGCCGGTGACCCACCCATGAAAGCAGGCGGAGAATTTTCCCGCCTCGGACCCGGCGACGACGATGTGAATGTGCTTGTCGCTGGCGAACTTCGCCGCTGGCGCGGACAGTTGCGCCTCGCTCATCCTGGCGGCCGAGGCGACCGGAATCCCGGCGCCCGAGACCGCATTGGCCACCATCTCGCGCAAGGGTCGCGTGGTGACCGCCTGGATGCGATCGCGAAGTCTGGCCTTGGCGTAGGGTCCCTCGGAGGTCAGCGTCCTGAGGTGCTCGGGACAGACCACCAGCAGGGCGTCCACCGGCATGCGGTGGATCTTGGACAGGAACATGCCCTCGAGCCCCAGGCCCAGCGTGCCGGCGATCTGGTCGGGTCCGCGGGATTCCTGATCGACGATCTGCACCGGGCCGCTGGTCATGGCGAAGGCCGTCACCACCGAGTCCTCACGCTGGAATCCGCGTTCCACGTGCAGCGGGTCCCAGGGCGAGCCTTCCTCCCATTCGGCGAAGCACATGGTGAACTTCATCGGTGTGCTGAGCGTGGATCGATCGACACCGCCGGGGCGGGCGCCGCCGATATTGCGCACCACCAGGCGCAGCGCCCGGCCGATGGTGGCGTTGGCCCGGTTGCCGGTCCCCAGCGCGCCCAGCTTCATGTTCATGCCGATGCGCTCGCGGATCGGGCCGTTGATCACCAGCACCGGCGAGGCGCCCATGGTGGTCGCGGTGACGCCGTGCATGTTGAACTCATCGGTGCAGACCGCTTCCACCGCGGCGATCACCACCGGCAGATACTCCGGCCGGCAACCGGCCATCACCGCGTTGATGGCGATCTTTTCGACGGTCGCGGGGGCCATGTTCGGGGGGACCACGGCGACGATGTCCTGGGCGTCGCGGGAGGTGCCCGACAGCATGCGCAACACCCGCTCCGGGGTCGGGGGGACCAGCGGCAGGCCGTCGCTGAAGCCCTGGTCGAACATGAATTCGTCGACGTCATCGGCGCTGGCGATCTCGATCTGCCGCGCGCGGATGGGACTGCCTTGCGCCTCGGCCAGCAGGCGGTCGTGGATATCCGGGTCCAGGTGTTTCGATCCACAGCCCGGCCGCCAGTCCGGAAGCTCCGACCAGGCGACCGCCGGCGCCGGCGCGGCCAGATCGGCGGCGATACGCCGGGCGAGGTCTTCCCACTCCTGGCGCACGAAACCTTCCAGCGGTGCAGGCCGCTGGCCGTCGGCGCCGATCCAGTAGACCGCCGGCACGATCTCGAAGCCCCAGGCCAGCGAGGTCCGCAGCGCGCTGTCGTCGAGGATCGGCAGGGTGAGGCCGTGGCGGTCCTTGAGGATCGCATTTCCGTCCGCGGACTGCCCCAGCATCCAGATGTCCGCCGCCCCGCCCCAGGCCTGGTGAAACGCCTCCAGAAGCGGGGCGACAAGATTGCAGGTGTTGCAGTCTTCCTTGACGAAACAGATCAGGCTGGGACGACCCGTGGGGAAGGCCCGGGCCGCGCCGGTCAGGTCGCGCAGAGAAAATCCCGACGGGGCAGCGGTCATCCGGCAGTCCTCATCTTTTCGTCCGCGCCCATCGGACCACGCGGCCCGGCGGTTGGCGGAGGTGGATGGGAATCGAACCCACCACACGCCTTTGGGACGTGTCACCGGTTTTGAAGACCGGGGAAGCCACCAGACTCCAGTCACCTCCATCGGCGGCGACACTAGATGGGGTTTGGCGAAACGCCGAAGGGGTTTTCCGCGCCGGTTACCTGGCGAACGTCGCCGTGGCGCGCAGTGGCGCCTTTGGCGTCAAGAAACTCCAGCGCGGGCACGATGAACTTGCGGCTTGTCCCCAGCGCGGCCCTCGCCTGCCCGGTGGTGAACTCGGCCGGCGAGGGAAAGGCGGCGCTGAGCGCTGTCAGCGCCGCGGCCAGCGCGTCGATGTGGAACACCAGGGTCTGGCGCAGCGCGTGATTGCGCAGTGACACGGCGCGTCCGGTCTCGATCAACAGCTGGATCAGATCCTGATCTTCGACACTCGCATCCGGTGGCGAGAGGCCCCCGTCCCGCAGCGCGCCTTCGATCCGGCGCAGCTGGGCGAGCGCCTCGGGGGACAGGGTCGCCAGCGGATCGTGCCCGGTCCGCGCCACCAGCGCGCCCTCCAGCCGTATCTCGCCGGCCACCGCCAGCCGCGCCTCGACGTGGGCCACGAGGTCGCGGGACGCCCCGCCCGCGCCGCCGCGTACCCCGCCGGCCGCCGCCCACGACCTCGCCGGCGCCTGACGGTGCGCCTCGCTCAGGCGCTCCAGGTAGGCCTGTCGCGCGCCGACGACGGCGACCCGCGTGGCCATGATGTCGGCGGCGATGTCCTCGAAGTCCGCGGCCAGATGCTGGCGGACATCGGTGGCGCTGCGGCGCGCAAGCCGGGCGGCCTCGGCGATCCGCAGGGCGCCGCCGTCACGTTGCGCCAACCGCAGGGCGATCCGGGCCAGGTCGCCGGCGAGGGTGGCCTCCAGCAGGCTCTGCCGCCCGCTGATACCGCCGCTCATCGCCCCGCGCAGCGGCGGTGCTGTTGGATCGAGCACCACGGCGCCACCGATCGTCTCGGCCGGCGACGGCCGCCGCAGGATCGCGCGCTGGCCAGCATGAGCGATGACGGGGGCTGAAAACCGCAGCTGCGCCAAGCCCCGCTCGCCCGGCAGCATCGCGCCGGCCCCGAGCAGCCGCAGCCTGGCGACATCCTGCCGGGCGCCCCACATCACCCGCACCTCGTCGGTCGACTTCAGCGGGCGCGCGCAGTCCGGCGACAGGCTCAGTTCGACATCGACCCGCAGACTGGCCGCGTAGCAGCCCGCCGCGCACAGGACCTCGCCCGTCCGGATCTCATCGGCCGACACCCCTCGAAGGCCGACGGCGACCCGACCGCCGGGTGCGGCAAGCTCGGTGGTCCGGCCATGGACCTGGATCTGTCGGAGGCTGACCCGGCGGCCCGACGGCTCCAGCAAGGCCGCCTCGCTCAATCCCAGAGGCCCGCCGAGCAGCGTGCCGGTGACGATCGTCCCGGCCCCGGCGACGCTGAACACCCGGTCCAGCGGCAGGTACGCGCCCGGCAACCGCTCCGGGGCCGGACTCCGCTCTACCAGGGCCCGCAATTGCTCCTGCAGGTCGTCCAGTCCTGCTCCGGAGACCGATGAGCAGAAGACCATGGGTTCACCGGCCAGGCATGTGTCGATGAGCTCGGCTGCGATCCTCCTTCGGACCTCGGCCTCGGCGCCGTCCGCCAGCAGGTCGGCCTTGGTGACCGCCACGATCCCCGCGCGGATGCCCAGCAGGCCGGCGATGCGCAGGTGCTCCCAGGTCTGGCGGCCGAACCCCTCGGTGGCCGAGACCACCAGCATCGCCGCGCGCGCGCCGGTGGCGCCCATCACCATCGCGCGGATGAAATCCTCATGGCCTGGCGCATCGATGAACTCGACCGAGCCCGCGCGATAGTCGCGCCAGGCGAACCCCAGGGTGATGGAGAGCCCGCGCGCGATCTCTTCCTTCAGCCGGTCGGTCTCGATGCCGGTCAGGGCGCGGACCAGGGCCGACTTGCCATGGTTGACATGGCCGATCACCGCCAGGCTCAGGGGTGCGGTCACGCGCTCGTCCTTCCCCGCGCATCCCCGGTCCGCACGGGCGCGCATCGCAATGGCCCTACAGCGAACCGCCGGGCGCGTCACTCAAGGCGATATTCTCGCCGCCATAGGCTGGTGTTGCGTGCGTGTCGGGGCAATGATCGGGCGCGAGGTCAATGAACGGGGAGACGAACGGTCGCGCCGCACAGCCCCCAGCCCGGCCAACCTGACCCGCGCCGTCGCCTGCCGGCGGTCGGGACGATCTGTGCTGACCCCGCCGCCCAGCCGCTGAACGCGCAGTTCGGGCCTGCGGCCGTGGCCGACGCTCTGCGCGATGTGCTGGCGCAGGCCAGGGCGAGCCTGGTCAATGAAAGCCGCGCTGTCCCAACCGTCGCTAGTCTGCTGGACGCGGCGGCGCGGCGGCTCGGGCACGGCGCCCGGGAGACCCTGTTTTCGGTGATCAACGCCACCGGGGTGGTGATCCACACCAATCTTGGACGCGCCCCGCTGGCGCCGGAAGCCGTCAGCGCGATGCAGGCGGCGGCCGGCTATGGCAACCTGGAGCTTGATCTGGAAACCGGGCGCCGCGGCTCGCGCCACGATCATCTCGATGCGCTGATCGCCGAAGTCACGGGGGCGGAAGCCGGACTGGCGGTCAACAACTGCGCCGGCGCCGTGCTCCTGGCGCTGGCGGCGCTGGCGGCGGAGACGCCGGTGATCGTCTCGCGCGGCGAGCTGATCGAGATCGGCGGCGGTTTCCGGGTGCCGGAGATCGTGGCCCAGAGTGGCGCGCGGCTCGTCGAAGTCGGGACCACCAACCGCACCCACCTCAGCGACTATGAGCGTGCGGTCCGCGATCATCCCGATGCGCGGGTGATCCTGCGCACCCATCCGAGCAATTTCCGCATGAGCGGGTTCACCAGCGCGCCCGGCCTGGATGCGCTTGCCGGCCTTGCGCGGGCCGAGGGGCTGCTGCTGATCGAGGACCTGGGCGGCGGGGCGCTGATCGACCTGAAACCCTACGGGATCGCCGATGAGCCGACGGTTCAGGCGAGCCTGCGCGCCGGCGTCGATCTGGTGCTGTTCAGCGGCGACAAGCTCCTGGGCGGACCGCAGTCGGGGATTGTCGCCGGACGCCGCGACCTGGTCGCAGCGCTCTCCCGCCATCCGCTGGCGCGGGCCCTGCGGCTGGATAAGCTGAACGTCGCCGCGCTCGCCGCGACGCTCAGGCTCTATCGGCCGCCCGGCGATCCGGTCGCGCGGGTGCCCGTGCTGCGCATGCTGACCCAGTCGGCCGCGGTGGTGGCGGCGCGGGCGCAGGCGCTGCGGGCGCTGATCGCCGATCTTCCGGCGCTGGAGGTCGGCGTCCAGGACACCGTGGGCTACGCCGGTGGCGGCGCCCTGCCGATGCAGGCGCTGCCCAGCTGCGCCGTGACCTTGGCTGGTCCGAGCCTCGGCGCCGATGCGCTGGCCCGACGACTGCGCACCGGAACACCGCCGGTGCTCGGCCGGATCGAGCGTGACCGCGTCCTCATCGACCTGCGCACGGTCGCCGACGCGCAGCTGCCGGCCCTGGCCCTGGCCATCCGGCAGGCCGGCGAAGGTGGCAAATCTACAGCGCCGTGACGGTGAAGATCGCGCAGGATTCTGCTTTCGACGGGGGGACGGTCAGGCCGGAGGCGCAGAGCCAGGCGCCGTCGACAACCAGGCCGTCGCCCTTCAGGGCCGCGAAATTGGCTGTTGCGGCCGACGCCCCAGATCCTGGACCCGGTGGGTCGATACGTCGGATGCGATAGCGCCGCGTTGCATCGAGCATCGGCAACCGCACGGACGGCGTGTGGCGAAGGGTGCTCGGCGCCATCCTGTGGACCAGCAGGATCAGATCCGCCGCCTGCCCGTGCGCCTGCCACAGGAGGTTGTCGCCGGCATCGCCAAGCCAGACCTGGCCGGCGTGCAGCCGATCGCGCAGGGATTTCTGCAGAGCGACCCAGACGGAAAGTTCGGTCCTGTCCGCGGCGCTCAGGGCGCCGGCGTCAAGTTCCACGCCGAAGTGGCCGGGAAGCGCGACGGCGGCCCTGAACGCCAGAGTCTGGCTGCGTCCGGTGCTGTGCGCGGGGGCGGCGCCAACGTGCGCGCCCATGATCTCCGGCGGCAGGAACTGCAGGAACCCGCGCTGGATCGTTACCCGCGACACCGCATCGATGCAGTCGCTGGTCCAGACGCGATGGGCGTAGCGCAGGACGCCGGCGTCGATCCGGCCGCCGCCGCCGGCGCAACTCTCGATCTCCACCGCAGGGAAGGTCGCCCGTATCCGCTCGATCAGCGCATAGAAGGCCAGTGTCTGGGTGCGATAGCGGGCGCGACCGTCGGGGCCGCCGGCGGTGGTCAGGTCGCGGTTGTGGTCCCACTTCAGATAGCGGATCGGCAGGCTTTCCAGCAGCGCGGCGAGCTGGCTGAACAGGTACTCGGCGACCTCGGGCCGGCCGACGTCAAGCACCAGCTGATTGCGGGCGGTCAGTCGCGGGCGACCCTCGATCCGCAGCGCCCAGTCGGGGTGGGCACGATAGAGGTCGCTGTCCGGATTGACCATTTCCGGCTCAACCCACAGGCCAAACTCCAGGCCGAGCGCGGTCACGTGAGCCGCGAGCGGCGCCAGACCTCGCGGGTATTTTCGGCTGTCGGGACGCCAGTCGCCCAACGCCCGCGTGTCGTTGTCACGCCGGTGGAACCATCCGTCGTCAAGCACGAACCGCTCCAGGCCGAGGTCCGCCGCGGTCGTGGCCAGCGCCTTCATCGTCGCTTCATCGTGATCGAAATAGACGCCCTCCCAGGTGTTGAGGTGGGTCGGTCGCGGCCGCATCGCGCCGCCGGGCCAAACCATGCGCGCGCGGATCGCCGCATGGAAATTCTGCGCCACGCCGTTCCGGCCCGCGCCCGAAACCGTCGCCAGAACCTGCGGCGTCACCAGCGAGGCTCCGGGGGCAAGCCGCACCTCGCCCGGCGCGAACCCTTCCCCCAGCTGCCACTGGAAGCGATCATCGTCCAGCCATTCGATCATCTGGGCGTGGTTGCCCGACCAGGCCAGCTGGGCGCCATAGACCAGACCCGCGTCCTGGGTCGCGCCCGCCTCCCGCACGATCGCGCCGGGAAATGCGTCGTGCGAGGTGATGCCCCTGCGGTTTTCCCGCCGCCACAGCGCGCGCCCCAGCCGGTCCTCGCAAGGCTGGAACTCGCCATTGTGCCGGCCCGAGACATAGCCGACGTGGGACGCCACCGGCGGCAGGGGCAAGACCGCGGCCGCGAGCCACTGCACCTCGATGTCGTCCGGCCCGTCGTTGGTCAGCCGCGATGACAGCGTCAGAACATCGCTGGCCGGGTCCATCGCCAGGCAGACTCGCACGCTGAGCCTGGCGACCGGGTCGATGAGTGTGAGTTCGACCCGCCGCTCCGGCTCGATCCAGTGAACCTGCGTCTCGGTGAACGCCTGGGCGAAATCGCGGCCGTCGCGATGGGCGATGAGCGCGCTCTGCCCGAACCAGCCGACGCCGAAAGTCGGAAAGGCCGTCAGCGGCTGATCGTGGTCGAGGGAGAAGGACGGACGGGCGCGACCGTCACGGATCGGGCCATGCGGGCGCGCGTGATCGGCAAGCCGCGGACCCCAGTACCGCCAGAGCGGCGCCTCGCCCGGCGCAAGTTCGAGGATCGCCGAACTTGCCCGCCCATGCAGCGCGATGAACTCCGTGCCATGGACCTGCATTACCCGCTCACGTCGCCAGCCGCATGGGGATCAAGATCATCCTGTTGAAGCTGTCGGTGTAGACCCGCGCGTGCGCTGGCGGAATGCGGTTTGAGCTTGTGGCTGTCGCTAGCTTGTAAAGATGTCCGGTTTTTGTAGCTCGTGATCTGTCCGCGCCGCGATGCGGGCGCGCCGACGACCATCCGTGGACGCTTAGCGGAGGGGGCTCGGCGTAACCCCCAACCCGGGTGGCGGCACATCTTGTCCGAGCAGGCCTACGCCTTCACGAACACCCAGATCTCGCCGACGCCGCCCAGTGGAATCGGCGCGCGGTCGCAGAGCAGGCCGACGCTGGCGGCCGGGGGCTGCGGGTCGGTGAGATAATAGGTCAGCCGCTCGTCGCCGCGGCGCAGCACCGCGCCGCGGGCATCGTGCTCCACATATTCGATTACCTGATCCAGTCGGCCCACCTCCGCGCGGAAGCTCCGCTGACGGATGTAGAGCAAAAGCCGGCCGCCGGCCGGGGTCGGGCGGTCCAGAACCGGCACGGCGGGATTGACCGGGCCGGGCCGGCGCATGACCTCAAGCAGCGGCAGGTGAAAGGCGGCGAGGCCTCCGGGGCGCAGGTGCCGGGCCGCCGTGGCGAAGGTGTTCTTCCAGGCCGCCCCGCGCGGCACATGGGCCAGGGTGAAATAGGGACAGACGACCAAGTCGAATTCCTGCTTCAGATCGATCGACGTCATGTCGCCGCGGCGCAGGGTCACCCGGTGGCCGATGTCGGCGGGGACCTCGGCGCGGCGGGCCTGCGCCTGCGCCAGCATCGCCGGAGCGATCTCGATCCCGGTGACGCGGTGACCCAGCGCGGCTAGCGCGTAGGCGACGCGGCCCGTGCCGGCGCCGAGCTCGAGGATGCGCCCCTCCGTCCCGGCCAGGTCCGCATAGATCGCGATGTCCCCGGCCAGCCGCTCGTCAGCCCCGGTCACCGTGTCGTAGAACGCCGCGCTGAGGCCCCTGTCGGCATAGTAGGGTCGCACCTGTCCCATCTCTAGGAACCTCCGCCGTCTAACAGAACTGTCATGCTGAGTGACATTGCGTTGGATCGACGCCGGGGCCAAATATCCCCGACACCAAGCTCGAGGTCGAGCCTTTGGGGGAGCAGACACCCGTGACCACCATCAAGAACCGCTTCTCGCGCGTCGCCCTGATCGCGCTCGCGCCGCTGATCGTCGCCGGCTGCGGGGTCAACACCATCCCGACCAAGGAAGAAGCCGCCAAGGCGCAGTGGGCGGAAGTTCAGAATCAGTACCAGCGCCGCAGCGACCTGATCCCCAATCTGGTGTCGACGGTGAAGGGCTATGCCGCCCAGGAGAGCAAGGTGCTGATCGGCGTATCCGAAGCCCGCGCCGGAGCCATGCAGGTGAAGTCCGACGCCTCGATCACCACCGACCCGGCCGCCTTCCAGCGCTACCAGTCGGCGCAGAACGGCGTGTCCTTGGCTCTAGCCCCGTTCCGGGTCCTGCAGGAAAACTATCCGGAGCTCAAGTCGAACACCAACTTCATGGCTTTGCAGAGCCAGCTCGAAGGCACCGAGAACCGCATCGCCATCGCGCGCCGCGACTACAACCTCAGCGTCCAGGATTTCAACACCACCCTGCGGACCTTCCCGCAGGTATTCTACGCCAAGACCATGTACGCCAGCTCCAAGGCGATGGTGCTGTTCTCGGCCGCGCCACAGGCCCAGAACGCGCCCTCCGTCAGCTTTGATGCGCCCGCGGCTCCGGCCGCGGCCGCCCTGCCGCCGGGCCAGGCGCCGGCGACCCAGTGATCCCGTCCGGCCAGGGCCTTCCCCGTCGTCGGGGAGGGTTCGTGGCGCTGATCGTGGCCTTCGCGGCGCTGGCCGGCGCCGCCCTGGCCGCGCCGAAGTTCCCGGCGCTGAGCGGCCGGGTGGTCGATGACGCCCATGTGCTTTCGCCGGCGACGGTGCAGAAACTGGACGGCGAGCTTGCCGCGCTTGAGGCTCAGAGCGGCCATCAGCTGGTAGTCGCCACCATCCCCGACCTGCAGGGCTATGCGATCGAGGACTACGGCTATCAGCTCGGCCGGGCGTGGGGCCTGGGCCGCAAGGGCGTGAATGACGGCGCGATCCTGCTGGTGGCGCCCAAGGAGCGCAAGGTGCGCATCGAGGTGGGCTACGGCCTGGAGCCGGTGCTGACCGACGCGCTGACCAGCGTGATCCTGCAGGAAAAGGTGCTGCCGCGTTTCAAGCAGGGCCGCATGGAAGACGGCGTCGTGGCCGGGGCCGAGGCGCTGATCGGCCAGCTTGGCCTGCCTGACGACCAGGCCAGGGCCAACGTCGCCCACGCCGCCACACAACCGCAGGCCCAAGCGGGACGCGGCGTGGGGCCGCACATCCCGGTCTTCCTGATCATCCTGATCGTCTTTTGGGTCATCTCCGGACTGCTGCGCGCCGCTGGCGGCGGGCGAGGTGGGCGCGGCGGCGGACTTGGCGGGCTGTGGTGGTTGCCGTTCCTGTTCCTGGGTGGCGGACGTGGTGGCGGTTGGGGCGGAGGCGGCGGAGGCGGTGGCGGTGGCGGTGGCTTCTCCGGCGGCGGCGGCTCGTTTGGCGGCGGCGGATCTTCGGGGAGCTGGTGATGAAAACCCTGTCGCCAGCTGACCTGGCTGCCATCGAGGCCGCGGTGCGCGAGGCCGAGAGCCGCACCACCGGCGAAATCTATTGCGTGGTCGCCGAGGCAAGCTCGACCTATGGCGAGACCCCGCTGGCCTGGGCCGCCGGCATCGCCCTGTTGGCGCCGGCTCTGCTGCTGCTCGGCGGCGTGCAGGTGACCATCCCGGACCTCTTCTCCAGCTGGAGCGCGGCCCAGGTCGGCGCGGCGGTGGAAGGCTCGGTGCGCCGGGCGCTGATCGGGACAATCGTGCTGCAAGGCCTGCTGTTCGCCGCCACCGCGCTGATCGTGGCGATCCCGGCGGTGCGCCGCG
Organism: Phenylobacterium sp.; assembly: GCA_025350885.1. Classification (GTDB taxonomy): domain Bacteria; phylum Pseudomonadota; class Alphaproteobacteria; order Caulobacterales; family Caulobacteraceae; genus Phenylobacterium. The sequence continues at coordinate 7,510 of JANXXA010000167.1, read as the reverse complement.
CCCTGACCCCCCGCGGGCTGAAGCGCGACCGTGTCCGCAGGCGCGCGACTGAACAGTTCCTGGGTAAGAACCTGCATCTGACCCGCGAGCGGACGGGTGTGCTGATCTTCGTCTCGCTGGGCGAGCGGATGGCCGAGCTGATCGCCGACGAGGGGATTGCCGCCCAGGTGGACGCCCACGTCTGGGACCGCGCCATGGCGGCCCTGACCGAGGGCCTGAAGCGGGGCGATCCTGGCGCCGGGTTCGCGGGCGCGGTCCGGCTCTGCGCGGAGATTCTGGCAAAGGAGTTTCCGCCCCGGCCAGGCGACAATCCCAACGAACTGTCCGACGCGGTTGTGGTGTTGCCCTCGCTCTGAGCGCCGCGCGTCAGCGCCATGAGCCATTTTGGCCGCACAGGGTGTGCGAGCTCTTAGCGATACATCTTCTGCCTTGCGACGCTTGGCAGCCCGCGAGAGATTGCGGATCGGTGGTGGCGGACATGCAAGATCCGATGAATCCCTCGCTTGAAGTGTCGGGCGCTGACCACCCGATCGTGCGGCCGTCGGCCGATGCGACGGCGTTGGGCATGGCTTTCGTCAGCGAGAGCCGGCCGGATGGAACGCGGCGCTTGATCTTCGCGGGTCCCCGCTGCCTGAGCGTCAACGGCGTGGAGGGCGAGGCGGTGATGGGCGACGCGGCCCTGCTGTATGACCTTATCCTGCCGGAACATCGCGCCGCCTTCGCCGCCGCCGAGGCCGATGCGCTGGCGCACATGCGACCTTTCGATATCGAGGTCGCCATGCGCCGTCCCGACGGTGAGGTCCGCTGGCACCGGTTCGCCTCGCTGCCCAGGCCACAGCCCGACGGCTCTGTGCTTTGGGATGGCTTGCAGGTCGACGTCACCGACCGCAGGCGCATGGCCGCCGAACTGATCGAGCAACGCCGGCGGCTGGCGGTGGCGGTGGACGCGACGGGCCTGGGCTTCTGGGAATGGGACGTGGACGCCGACCGCGTCGCCTGGTCGGACCGCAACAAGCACCTGCACGGCCTGCCGGCAGACACCGAGGTTACGGTGGCCAGCTATGTCGCGCTGGTCCATCCCGATGACGTCGCCGCCGTGCAGGGCGCCTTCGAGGCGGCGCGAGCAAAGCCCCACGGGGGCGACTATTCGATCGAGCACCGGGTTGTCGCGCCGGACGGAGGGACCCGCTGGCTGTCATCGAATGCTCGCGTCTCAAACGCCGCGGATGGCCAGACCCGGTTGGTCGTCGGCACCACCCTGGACATTACCGAACGCAAGGCGGCCGAGGAGCGGGGCGTTCTGGTGGCGGGCGAACTGGCGCACCGTGCAAAGAATTTCATCGCCGTGATCATGGCTATCGTCGGCCAGAGCGCGCGCGGCCAGTCCACGGTCGAGAGTTTCCGCCAGTTGCTGACCGCCCGGTTGCAGGCGATGGCTACCTCGCAGGACCTGGTCACCGCGGCGGGCGGCAAGCCCGTGGTCCTGGCTGAGGTCGTCGCTCAGGCGGTCGCGGTGTTCGGCCAGGGCCGCTTTGATCTCGATCCCGCTCTGGCCGGGATCACGGTGCGGGGCGACATGGCGGTGGGTATGGGCCTGCTGTTGCATGAGATGGGGACCAACGCGGTGAAGTATGGCGCGCTCTCCAGCGACGCGGGTCGGGTGACGGTGACATTGGAGCCGGCGGATGTGGGCCGGGCGACCTTCGAGTGGCGCGAGGCGGGTGGCCCCATCGTGAAGCTTTCGACGCGCCAGGGGTTCGGCACGCGCCTGTTGCAGCAGGCGTTGCGCAACCAGAGCGGCAAGGTCACCTTCGACTTCTCGCCGCAGGGGTTCAGCGCGCGTGTGGATTTTCCGGTCGCCACCGGAAGGGTCGCGCCTGGCAGGGGACGCTTGTGAGAAGGACGCCGCCGCCTTACCCTTGGCGCAACAAGAGGGAGCGGCGCCATGGCCTTCAAGCTCAACGTCAACGGTAAGGTCCGCGAGGTGGATGTCGATCCGGACACCCCGTTGCTGTGGGTCCTGCGTGACTCGCTGGGGATCACGGGTCCCAAGTTCGGCTGTGGCGTCGGAGCCTGCGGGGCCTGCACGGTACATGTCGATGGACAGGCGCGGCGCAGCTGCACCCTGCCGGTGTCGCGCGTCGGCGACGCCAGAATCACCACCATCGACGCCATGGCCGCTGACCCCATCGGCAAGCGCGTACAGGCCGCCTGGATGGAGCTGGACGTGGCCCAGTGCGGTTACTGCCAGCCGGGCCAGATCATGTCGGCCACCGCGCTCCTGACCAAGACGCCCAAGCCCACCGACGCCGACATCGACGCGGCGATGAACGGCAACCTCTGCCGCTGCGCCACCTACACGCGCATCCGTGCGGCGATCAAACAAGCCTCCGGCCAGAAGGCGTAGCGCCATGACCCTGCACCTCACCGGCGCCTCGCGCCGAGACCTCCTGAAGGCTTCCGTCGTCGGTGGCGGCCTGGTCCTTTCCTTCCGTATCGCCGCCAAGGCGGAAGCCGCCGAGACGGCCGGCGCCCAGGCGCTGAACGCCTATGTGCGCGTGGCGCCCAACGGCATCGTCACCATCATGGCCAAGAACCCGGAGATCGGTCAGGGCGTGAAGACCTCGCTGCCGATGATGATCGCCGAGGAGCTGGACGTCGCCTGGGAGAACGTCCGCATCGAGCAGGCGGATAACGATCCCAAGCTCTATTCGCGCCAGTTCGCCGGCGGATCGCTGGCCACGCCGATGAACTACGAGGATCTGCGCCGTGTGGGTGCGGTGGCGCGCGCCATGCTGGTCAACGCCGCGGCCCAGGCCTGGAACTGCGCCTCCGGCGACTGCAAGACCGCCGAAGGCCAGGTGATCCACGTCGCGACGGGCCGTAAGGCGAGCTATGGCGCCCTGGCCGGGCAGTGCGCGGGCCTGGCGACACCCGACCCGAAGACCATCCCGCTGAAGGACCCCAAGGCCTACAAGATCATCGGCCATCCCAAGGCCCAGTACGACGTCGCCAGGATCGTCAAGGGCGAGCCCTTGTTTGGCATCGACGTGCGGGTTCCCGGGATGCTCTACGCGACCTTCGAAAAGGCCCCGGTGTTCGGGGCCAAGGTGGCCAGCGCCGATCTGGACGCCGCCCGCGCCGTCAAGGGCGTGCGCAAAGCCTTCGTCGTCGATGGCGGGACCGACCTTTCCGGCCTGCTGCCGGGCGTGGCGGTGGTCGCCGACACCTGGTGGGCGGCGCGCAAGGGCCGCAATGTGCTGAAGACCCAGTGGGCGGACCATCCGACGGGCAAGCAGAGCACGGCCGGCTTCGACAGGCGCGCCGCCGAACTGGCCGCCGGGTCACCCATGACCACTCTGCGCAATGACGGCGACGTGGCCGCCGCGCTGAAGGGCTCGGCCCATGTGGTCGAAGCGGCCTATGCCTATCCGTTCCTGGCGCACACGCCCTTGGAGCCGCAGAACACCACCGCCCACTTCAAGGACGGCAAGCTGGAGATCTGGGCGCCCAGCCAGAATCCCGAGCCAGGCCGCCAGCTGGTGGCCAAGACGCTGGGGATGAAACCTGACGACATCACCGTGCACATGACCCGCTGCGGCGGCGGCTTCGGTCGCCGGTTGTCCAACGACTACATGGTCGAGGCGGCGTGGATCGCCCGCGAGACCGGGGCGCCGGTGAAGCTGCTGTGGACCCGCGAAGACGACATGCGTCACGATTTCTATCGGCCCGCCGGCTACCACTATCTGAAGGGCGGGGTGGACGCGGCGGGCAATGTCAGCGCTTGGCACGACCACTTCGTGACCTTTGGCGAGGGCGCCCAGGTGGCGTCCAGCGCGGGGATGGGCGGCAACGAGTTTCCCAGCCGCTTCCTGGCCAACTTCCGCGCCGACCAGTCGACCATGCCGGCCGGCGTGCCGATGGGACCGCTGCGGGCGCCGGGCTCGAACGCCCTGGCCTTCGTCAACCAGAGCTTCATCGACGAACTGGCGCACGCGGCCGGCGCCGATCCCTTGGCCTTCCGCATGAAACTGCTCGGCGACACGCCCTTGGTCGGCGACAAATCGAGCGCTTACAACGCCGCGCGCATGAAGGGCGTCCTGGCCGCCGTCGAGAAAATGAGCGGCTGGAAGGATCGCGGCAAGCTGCCCAAGGGCGCGGGCCTGGGCGTCGCCTTCCACTACAGCCACATGGGCTATTTCGCCGAGGTGGTGAAGGCCAGCGTCGACGCGGCCGGCGCGGTGAAGGTCCATAAGGTGTGGATCGCCGCCGACGTGGGCCGCCAGATCGTCAATCCGCTGGGGGCGATCAACCAGGTCCAGGGCGCGGCGATCGAGGGGCTCAGCCACGCGCTCTATCAGAAGATCACCATCGAGAACGGCGCGACCCGGCAGGGCAACTTCGGCGACTATCCGCTGATCCGGATGAAAGACTCCCCGCCGGTGGAAGTGAAGTTCGTGATCACCGACTATCCGCCCACCGGGCTCGGCGAACCGGCCCTGCCGCCGGTGATCCCAGCGCTGACCAACGCGATCTTCGCGGCGACCGGAAAGCGCATCCGCTCGCTGCCGATCGATACCAGCCAGCTGAAGGCTTGAACCGCCGGGGGCCGGAATCTGCGCGGAGCCAATCGGGCGATGAGACCGTAGGAACGGAGTGCGGGCCGCTATCCAGGCCTATCTCTGCGTCGTTTGGGGAATAGTCCGTGGGCGAACGAATGTCGACAACGCCGCATCGACGCGGACTGATCTTGATGGCGGGCGCCGCCGGCGTGGCGTTGACAACGCCGAACCGGCTGCTCGCGGCGAGGCCCCGCGGCGGTGACCTGAGCGATGTCCGCGCCGCCATCGAGCGGCAGCGGCCCGAAGCTATCAGGCGCCTGCAGAACTGGATCGCGCTGCCCTCGATCGCCGCAGAAGGCCGCAACGTGCAGGAAGGCGCGAAGCATACGGCCGAGCTGCTGCGCGATGCCGGATTCCACAGCGCCGAGATCGTCCAGACCGACAGCCGGCCCGGCGTCTTCGCCACCATGGACAACGGCTCGGCCCGGACCGTGGGCATGTACTTCATGTATGACGTCAAGCAGTTCGACCCGTCGGAATGGTCGTCCCCGCCGTTGGAGGCGCGGATCGTGGAGCGCCCGGGGCTTGGCAAGGTGATGATCGGCCGGGGCGCGGTGAATCAGAAGGGTCCCGAGGCGACCTTCCTGGCGGCGCTGCACGCCCTGCGCGCGGCAGGGCGCAAACCGCCGGTGAACTTCGTCCTGGTAGCCGAGGGCGAGGAGGAGATCGGCTCGCCGCACTTCGCTCAGGTGGTTCACCGCGCCGAAGTTCTGGCGGCGCTGAAGACATGTCACGAGGTCTGGATGCCCTTCGCCGCCCAGACGCCGACCGGCGGGGTGGAAGTCGATCTTGGCGCCAAGGGGATAATCGAGGTTGAGCTGGTCTGCACCACCAAGGCCTGGGGCCGCGGTGCGCTCAGCGACATCCATTCCTCGTTCAAAGCCGAGCTGGACAGCCCGGTCTGGCGACTGGTGAAAGCGCTTTCGACCCTGGTCTCGGAAGACGGCAACGACCCGGCGATCGATGGCTGGTTCGAGAACGTCAGGCCGCTCACGCCGCGCCAGAAGCAGATCATCGCCGAGGAAGCCGCCCACACCAGCGAGGCCGACCGCAAAAGGTTCATGGGCGTGCAGACCTGGGTGCGCGACCTGTCCTACCGCGACGCGCTGGAGAGGCTGGCCTCGCAGCCCACGGTCAACATCGAGGGGATGTATGCCGGCCACACCGGCCCCGGCGGCAAGACGATCCTGCCGTCCAAGGCCGTAGCCAAGCTCGACTTCAGACTGGTGCCGGACCAGACCGCGGCGGAGGCCGAGCGCAAGCTCAAGGCACACCTGGCCAGGCGCGGGTACGGCGACATCTCGGTCACCGTGACCGGCGGCTACGACCCGACGCAGACGGAAGAGTCGTCGGCGCTCATCCAGGCCACGCTCGATGTCTACCGGCGCGGCGGCGCGGACGTCGGCCTGTCGCCGCGCCTGGCCGGATCCTGGCCGGGCCATATCTTCACCGCCGCTCCCGTCAGCCTGCCCGCCGGACACTTCGGCTTCGGACACGGCGCGCGCCAGCACGCGCCGGACGAATACTATGTGATCGAGGCGGAAAATCCGAAGGTGCGCGGCATGGCCGGCGCCACCGAAGGCTATGTGGAATTCCTCTACGCCCTGGCCAAGACCTAGACCCTGTCCCGGCTGACGCGAATCACGTCAGCCGGGAAAGAACAGCGTCGGCGCTTATATCTGGAGCCCTTCTCCTCCACTGAAGGTTGAGCCAACCTGAGTGGGAAGGGCTCTGGGGGCTCTCCGCCGTCGTGGGGACGGCGGACCTTTTATTCGGCCTCGGCGCTTGGCCTGGCGCTCCGCATTTGCTTGATGTCGCCCGAGGCAGCAGACCGCCTGCTCAAATTTCGGGAACGCGCCAGTGAAAAAGCTGCTTATCGCCAATCGGGGCGAGATCTCCGTCCGCATCGCGCGCACGGCCGCGGAGATGGGCATCGCCACCGTGGCGGTGTTCTCGCAGGACGACGCGGCCTCGTTGCACACCCGCAAGACCGACGAAGCGGTGGCGCTGAACGGTTCCGGGCCGGCGGCTTATCTGGACATCGCCCAGGTGGTCGCCGCGGCCACGGCGGCTGGCTGTGACGCCGTCCATCCCGGCTATGGGTTTCTCAGCGAGAACGCGGATTTCGCGCGGGCCTGCGCCGAGGCCGGGCTGACCTTCGTCGGGCCGACGCCGCAGACCCTGGCGCTGTTCGGCGACAAGGGCCGGGCGCGGACCCTGGCCCAGCAATGCGGCGTGCCGGTGCTGCCGGGAACCGACGGGGCCACCAGCCTGGAGGACGCCGGGGCCTTCTTCGCCGGGCTCGGCCAGGGCGGGGCGGTGATGGTCAAGGCGGTGGCCGGCGGCGGCGGGCGGGGCATGCGGCCCGTGATGCATCCCACCGATCTGGCGGCGGCCTACGAACGCTGCGCCTCGGAGGCCTTGGCGGCCTTCGGCAATGGCGACCTCTACGTCGAACAGTTCCTGCCGCGCGCGCGGCACATCGAAGTGCAGATCGTCGGCGACGGGGCCTCTGTTTCGCACCTGTGGGACCGTGAATGCAGCCTGCAGCGCCAGCGGCAGAAGGTGGTGGAGATCGCGCCGGCCGACATGCTGGCGATGGACTTGCGCGAGCGGCTGTTCGCCGCGGCGGTCAGCCTGGGCCAGGCGGCGGCCTACCAGAGCCTGGGGACCATGGAGTTTCTGGTGGAGGGCGCCCAGGGCGGCGGTGAGCGGTTCGTGTTCATCGAGGGCAATGCGCGCCTGCAGGTCGAGCACACCGTTACCGAGGAGGTCACCGGCCTGGATCTCGTGCGGCTGCAGCTGCAGATCGCCGCGGGCCGCTCGCTGGCGGATCTTCGCTTGACCCAAGGCGACGTGCCCGCGCCGCGCGGCCATGCGGTGCAGGT